>JAAUSA010000008.1 GCA_012031975.1 Alkalinema sp. RU_4_3
AAACAATCCGACTTTCCTGGTACAGGTATAGGGCTTGCCATTGTGCAAAGAATTGTCAATATTCATTCAGGTTCAATCTGGGCGGAAGCACAGCCTGGAAGAGGCGCCTGTTTCTATTTTACCCTTAATGGCGGAAATAATATTTAATTAGAACTATGGAGCTAAAGTCAATATTGTTAGTGGAAGATAATTTGAGTGATGTGGAGCTAGCTATTCGTGCGTTTGAAAAAACTGGGTTGTCGAATTCTGTTTTTGTTGTGGAAGATGGGAAAGAAGCATTGGATTACTTGTTTTGTACTGGTCAGTATTTTAAACGAGATCAATTAGACATACCGGGCTTAATTCTGCTTGATTTAAAACTTCCATTTGTTGATGGCTTATCTGTTTTAAAACAAATTCGGTTAAACCGCATAGTCAAGAATGTTCCGGTAGTTATACTTAGTTCGTCTATAGAAGAACAAGATATTATGGCGGCTTATGAATGTAATGTAAACAGCTATTTAAGAAAGCCAGTTGATTTTACAGCGTTTGCAAACACTATACAACAGCTGGCAAATTATTGGTTGAAATTGAATATTCTATCACCCAAACCCAAATGAAATATGAAACCACTGCTAAGTGTTTTATTTATTGAAGATGCGGCAACAGATGTGGCATTAATAGTTAGAGCATTAGAAAAAACTGATTTTTCATTGCAATATGATATTGCAGATGATGAAGCCAGTTTGCGGTCACTATTGACCCAAAGAAGTATCAAGTTATAATAGCTGACTATAATATTCCCGGTTTTGCGGTGCCGTTGCTTTAAAAATTGTTCAATCAGTATGCCCGGAAGTGCCATTTATACTAGTTTTCTGGAACTATAGGAGAAGGCGCAACACAACAAGCATTTAATATTAATATGTACAGAACAACTGGTGTTGGTGAATATGTTTTTTCCAATGTAACAGAAAACGCATTTGCAGTAGATAAGAAAGTAGGACAATTGGCCAATTTAACAACTCAAGATTATTTATATGGTGGATTATTAGGTGTTTATAACATGAAAGTAAAAGTAGTTAAAGGCGAGGTAGTATCCGTCTAAAAGCATTTTGAAGCAACATCCTCAACAGAATTAAGTTAGGTATGCGCTTTGTATAAGATGTTAGGTATGCTCATTTTAAAAAGCATTGTTGTTTGGCTTGTGTTTATCCTCGCCGAGAGCCTCAATGGAACTGTTCGGATCTTATGGCTAGTGCCATTTAGGCGATCGCCTAGCGATCAAATTTCCTTTGTTATCGGTTCGATATTGATATTGGCGATCGAAACAGGTGCGGGCACATTGGGAATCGAGCTGATGCTGCGGGCCATCTTGAGGAAGGCACTCGGATCGCCCACCTTGGGTTGATCTTGGTAGGACCGGAAGGTGCGCACGGACTCCTGCCAGATCCCCTTGGGGAAGCCCAACTGCGTCCGGTGATAGGCATCGTAGCGGGGCGACGTAATATTGAACGGAATTTCACCGATCGCCCGACTCGGTAAGGTTCGACGACGGTGATAGGGGACAATATTCTCCCCAAAGTTCTCGATATATTCGTCGCTATTGAGCAGGTCATCCACAAACCCCTTGACCCCCTTCGTCATCACCACCGCCGACCAGGCAATCTTTTCTGCCTCATTGTACACCCGGCGTCCGAGTATCTTCTGGACACAATGCTCCACAAAACGATAGTTACTGTTTTTGTTGTAGAAGCTATCAATGAAGGTATTCGATAGCATCAACCCACGGATAAAATCACGCACCGTAATCTGACGATTGCGCAACTGCGATTCGAGGATCACTTCCCGGTCCCACTTGAACGCATGGAAGAAAATCTGACGGTAGGCCGCATCAATCAGATTCCCCATGTCCGTCGGCGAAAACAAATCATCCGTTGAATAGATAATCGCCTGATCATCCCGAGCACCGAGGGGGTCTACGCGATGATTTGGGCAGGAAGGCGGATAGGCCAGTAGAGGAATAGTCACGTTTATTACAAACTCCCAATCTTTCAAAACGTTATTACCAGGGTGTTCTGCCCATGATATATGGAACAGGAATTTGAATCTGGCCCTGCCGAATAAAACGTTACAGAGAAGCAACTGGTTTATTAAAAATGCTTGCGTGAGCGTTTTTTGCACACTTTTTGCACAATTGAATTCTCTGGACTAGCATGCATAAAATCCCTCAATAAATTGTAATAGAAATACCCTCCTTGCCATTGTACAAACAGATTACCAGGACTGAATCTCCCGAATTTCGAGCGAGATAGAAGTTTTACCCCATTGAACATCTTTTAGGAGACTGGAATAATGTTAGATGCCTTTACTAAGGTCGTTACCCAGGCCGATAACCAGGGTGCGTTGGTGAGCGCCGCTCAGATCGATGCCCTGATGGCGATGGTTAAGGATGGTGCGAAGCGGACCGATGTCGTAAACCGGATTACGGGTAGCGCCTCGGCCATCGTCGCCAATGCCGCTCGGGCCCTGTTCGATGAGCAGCCCCAGTTGATCGCCCCCGGTGGAAACGCTTACACCAACCGTCGCGTCTCGGCCTGTTTGCGTGATATGGAAATCATTCTGCGCTATGTCACCTATGCAATCTACCTCGGCGACGCGAGTGTCCTCGAAGATCGCTGCTTGAACGGCCTGCGTGAGACCTATTTGGCCCTCGGTGTGCCCGGTTCCTCCATGGCCAACAGTGTCCTCAAAATGAAAGATGCCGCCGTGGCGATCGCCAACGACCGTAATGGTATCCAGCCCGGTGATTGCAGTGCTTTGATGGCGGAATTGACGGGCTACTTCGATCGCGCCGCCGCCGCCGTTAGCTAAGGGCCGAATTCCAGCCTAGCGATGTTGCACCCAGATTCTAAAACATGTTCTAACACCAGTAGGGAGAGATTATTCCAATGAAGACCCAATTGACAGAGGCAGTGGCTGCTGCGGATTCCCAAGGTCGTTTCCTTGGCAACGTTGAGTTGCAAGTTGCCTTTGGTCGCCTGCGCCTGGCGACCGCTGATCTAGAAGCCGCTAAGGCCATTGGGGCCAAGGCAACTCAGTTGGCAGAAGGTGCCGCCAACGCTGTCTATCAGGCTTACCCCTACACCACCTCCATGCAGGGCAATAACTACGCCTCCACCGCCCGTGGTAAGGCCAAGTGCTTGCGTGACATTGGCTATTATGTGCGGATGATCCAATATTGCCTGATTTCCGGGGGGACTGGCCCGGCGGATGATTTCCTCTTGGCGGGTTTAGCCGAAATGCATAGCCGCTTTGAGTTGGTGCCTAGCTGGTATGCCGAAGCTCTCAAGTATATCAAGGCCAACCATGGCTTGAGCGGCGATCCGGCCCTGGAAGCGAACTCCTACATCGACTACATGATCAATTCACTGAGCTAACGTCAGTATTTTGCCCGAAAAGTGAAGCAGCCTATTCCTTTGTGATGGCTTTGCAGCGCTTTTTCGGGGCAATGTCGTTCAGGCGCAATATTTAGAGAACTGTGAAAACTGGTTTACCGAAGTTTATTGAATTAGTCGCATAGGGGGATCAAGTATGGCTGGCTTACAAGAGGCAGGGAGATTGGGGATTACACCCTTTGAGGAGACGGCACCTGTGGAGTTGCGCTCCAATTGGAGTCAATCCGATGCCAAGGATGTGATTCGGGCCGCCTATCGGCAGGTGCTGGGCAATGAGCATCTGATGGAGAGCGAACGGTTGCTGGGGGCTGAGTCCCGGTTGGTGCAGGGTCTGTCCACGGTGCGTGAGTTTGTGCGGGCGATCGCCGAATCTGAGCTGTATCGCAGGAAGTTTTTGTATCCCAATTTCCATATGCGGTTCATCGAGCTGAATTATAAGCATTTTCTTGGCCGGGCACCCTATGACCAGTCTGAAATTGCCGATCATTTAGATTTGTTCCTGGACAAGGGCTACGAAGCGGAGATCAATTCCTACCTGAGCTGCGATGAATACCTCGATCGCTTTGGGGATAATATCGTG
Source organism: Alkalinema sp. RU_4_3 (assembly GCA_012031975.1). Taxonomy (GTDB): domain Bacteria; phylum Cyanobacteriota; class Cyanobacteriia; order Leptolyngbyales; family Leptolyngbyaceae; genus JAAUSA01. The sequence goes on from JAAUSA010000008.1 coordinate 4,015, forward strand.
CCCTACCCCTGTGACTTCCAACTCGATCGTCCCAACCAGCGAGCCATCGGCTTCAGTCGCCTATCCCACCTCTATGGCGGCTATGCCAACAGCGATCGCGCCCAGGGCCAAACAAAGCCCCATCTGACCTGGGAAGTCGCCCGCAACTTGGCCAGGCCGATTTCTGCGATCACGCCCGCTGCCCTGGCCGGGGGCACGGGGGGCCAGCGGGGGGATCTCTATCGTCTACGGGTGCTGCAGTCCGCTTCTCCCAAGGCCCCTGTCGTGCGGCGTAGTACCATTGAGTTGTTGATTCCCTACGATCAGTTGACGACAAAGCTACAACAGTTAAGCCGGGCCGGGCGGAAGGTGGTGAGTGTCACCGCTGTGTAGATTTTTTATCCAGGCAAAAATTAATTGAAGGAGAATTTCAGGTGGCTATTACAACCGCAGGCTCCCGTCTAGGGACCTCAGTCTTTACGAATTCTGCTCCGCTGGAACTACTGCCGACTTCAACGCCCAGGGATATTGAAGCGGTGATTTTGGCGGTCTATCAGCAGGTCCTGGGCAATCCCCATCTGCTGGCCTCCGATCGCTTGGTGATTCCAGAGTCCCTGCTGCGCGATCGTAAGATTACGGTGCAGGAATTTGTGCGTCAATTGGCCAAGTCCGACCTTTATAAGCAGAAGTTTTTCCACAACTGTTTCCAGAGTCGGACGATCGAGATGAATTATAAGCATCTCCTAGGCCGGCGCCCTACAGCCAAGCCGAAATCACGGACCATATGAACCGCTATCAAACCCAGGGATTTGATGCGGATATCGACTCCTATATCGACTCGCCCGAGTATCAGAGTACCTTTGGGGATAATATCGTGCCCTATTACCGGGACTTTGTTACCACGGGGGTGGGTCAGCGAGCGGTGGGTCTGCCCCGTCTGCTCCAGCTCTATCGGGGGCCAGCCAATAGTGACTGTGCCCAGATGATCGGCAATGCGCCCCGTCTGGTGAAGGATATCGCCCAGAAGACAGCCTCGACAGTGGTGCCTTCGGCGGCGGATACCAACGGTTTTGCCTTCCTCGGTGCTAGCAAGGGGGATGCTTCCTTCAGTGCCTTTGGCGGATCTAAGGCCTTTGGGGCGGGTCGTCTCTTCCGGGTTGAGGTGGCTGGGATTGCCGGACCGGGCTATCCGAAGGTGCGCCGCGTCAACAAAGCCGTGATTGTCCCCTACGAAGAGCTGACCAACCATATGCAGCGTGTGCAGCGCCAAGGTGGCAAGATCGCCAGCATCACGCCCCTGTAACCCTCGTTTCAGTCAAGGGTTGATTGAGGGGGTGTGAGGATTCGCATCCCCCTTTTTTCTGAGCTTTGCCAGGGAACCCTGTGATCTGGCATTAAGTTTTTCAAAGTTATTTTAAGTGGGGTTAGAACTCGAATAGAGTGGAAATTATAGCTATCTCCATTGGTAGGTCTCCTGTGGCAGGTTCTAAGGCGCGCCCATCCTCAAAAAAATCCGCTCCGCCCAGCCATGCTGGCCAGGCTGATTCCATCGCGGCGGAACTGCGTCTCCAGCACCAGCGGGCGGAACTCTTCGCCGAAGTGACTTTGAAAATCCGCCAGTCGCTTCAGCTTAAGGAGATTCTTAGTACTACAGTTTCGGAGGTGCAGCGGATCTTGCGCGCCGATCGCGTGTTGATCTATCAGATCCTGCCCGATGGCACGGGTAAGGCGATCAGTGAAGCGGTACTGCCGGACTTTCGATCGATTCTGGGCTGCGAGTTTCCCGAGGAAGTCTTTCCCACGGACTACCAGGCCCTGTACGCCGAGGGGCGGGTGCAGGCGATCGCCGATGTCCGGGATCCGCAGGCGGGTCTGGCAGATTGTCTGGTGGAATTTGTCGAGCAGTTTGAGATCAAAGCGAAGTTGATTGTGCCGATCTTGCCCCATCTGAACAAGGCACCCGCCGCTGCCGAAACGCTGCCAGCCAATCAACTCTGGGGACTGCTGATCGCCCACCATTGTCAGAATCCCCATCCCTGGAGTGAATTTGAGTTGGCCTTGATGCAGCAGTTGGCGGACCAGATTAGTATTGCAATTGCCCAGGGAGAACTGCTTGAGGGTTTGGAAGAGATTGTGGCCCGGCGGACGGCGCAGCTGCGGCAGGTGAATCAAGATTTGCAGCAAGAAATGAATGATCGCCAGCAGGCAGAGGATGCCCTGCGGCGCAGTGAGGAACAACTGCGATTGATCACCAATGCCTTGCCTGTGTTGATTGCCTATGTGGATAAGAAACAGCGCTATCAATTCAATAACCAAGCCTACTTTAATTGGTTGGGCAAAACACCCGCCAGTATCCAAGGTCAGACCCTAAAACAGGTTTGGGGCGAGCTGTATGACCAACGGATGGTCATCTGGGTGCAAAGGGCACTCTCCGGTGAAACGGTGACCTATGAAAATGAAATTCGCTGGACCGATGGCAGTAGGAGATCGGTCGATGTCACCTACATTCCCCATCGAGAAGGTAGTCGAATTAAGGGATTTTTTGCCCTGACCAGTGATATTAGCGATCGCAAGGCCATAGAACGCATGAAGGATGAATTTATCTCCGTCGTCAGCCACGAATTGCGCACGCCCCTCACCTCGATTCATAGCGCCCTGAAGATCTTGGCCACGGGCCGCCTAGGCAATTTGTCGCCCGATGGTCAACAGATGCTGGAGATCGCCGATGAAAACACCGATCGACTGGTGCGGTTGGTGAATAATGTGCTCGATCTGCAACGGATTGAATCCGGGGCGGTGACCATGGATCGCCAGCTCTGCAATGCGGCGGAATTAATGGTGACGGCCACGGAATCGATGCAGGCCATGGCCCAGCAGCATGACATCACCCTATCCACGGAGCCTGTGTCGATTCCCCTCTGGGCCGATGCTGATTATGTGGTGCAGACCTTGACCAATCTGTTGAGTAATGCCATTAAATTTTCCCAGCCCCATAGCACCGTCTGGCTAACGGCCCAGCAACGACAGGTGGAAGAAATCCAATTCCAAATCCGCGATCAAGGGCCAGGTATCCCGGAGGCGCAGCTAGAGACGATTTTTGAGCGCTTTCATCAAGTGGACTCCTCCGATGCCAGGAAGCGAGGGGGGACGGGCCTCGGCTTGACGATTTGCCGTAAAATCATTGAGCAGCATGGGGGGCGGATTTGGGCAGAAAGTGAGCTGGCCAGGGCAGTCGATTTCTCTTTACGCTGCCCGCCTTGAACTTAGGGGAGGAGCATGGCTATGATGCATAGGCGGGTATTGATTATTGATGACGAAGAGTCGATTCAACTGGTGGTGCAATTTGGTCTAAAACTGTCAGCGGGTTGGGATGTCTTGGTGGCAAGTTCTGGGCTAGAGGGGATTCGGCAGGCAGCATCGGAGCAGCCGGATATGATTTTACTAGATGTGATGATGCCGGAGATGGATGGGTTAACGACCTTTCGGGAATTGCAGAACAATGGGGAGACGCGATCGATTCCAGTGATTTTGTTGACGGCCAAGGCCCAGGCGTCAGAAAAGCGGTTGTTTAATGACACTGGGGTGCAGGGGGTGATTACGAAACCGTTTAATTCCTTAGAGCTGGCGGAGCAAATCATTAAAGTTTTGGACTGGTAGGAGGGTCTATGCGGATTTTAGTGGTTGAGGATGATGACATTGTACTGACCTTGCTGACAGCGCGTCTGGGTGCGGAGCATTATGCCATTGATGCGGCCACCGATGGGCTGACGGGTTGGGAATATGCTTCCATCTATGACTATGATCTGCTGATTCTCGATGTGGTGCTGCCGAAGCTCGATGGGATTTCGCTCTGTCAGAAATTACGGCAGGCGGGGCATACCTTACCGATTTTGATGCTGACCTCCCAGGACACCAGCATGGCTAAGATTTTGGGCCTGGATGCCGGGGCCGATGACTATGTGGTGAAGCCCTTTGATCCGGAGGAATTGACGGCGCGGGTGCGGGCGTTACTGCGCCGGGGCAGTACGAATCCGCTGCCGATTATGCTCTGGGGCGATCTCTGCTTAAATTCCAGTACCCAGGAAGTCAGCTATGGCGGAACCCTGCTGGACCTGACGGCCAAGGAATATGGCCTGCTGGAAATGATGCTGCGGGAAAGTCAGCGGGTGTTTAGCAAGGATGAGATTCTCGATTGTCTGTGGAGTGCGGAGGAATTTCCCGTCGAGGCCACGGTGCGATCGCATATGCGCCGCCTGCGCGGTAAATTGCTGGCGGTGGGGGCTCCGGCGGATTTGATCGCCACATCCCATGGTCGGGGCTATTATCTAAAACCCGTCAATGGGGGGGGCGAGACCTTGTTTGAGCCTGCCCCATTGACGGACCCAGAGCCCCCGGCCCCTCACCCCAGCGACGATCAACAGGCCCAGTATTTAGAATTCCTGAACCAAACCTGGCAGGAGCAGCGATCGAACTGTCTCCAGCGCGTCCATCGCCTAGACTTGGCCTTAGATCAGTTGCAAACCCAGGCCTTGCCCCTCACTGAGCAGTCTGAAGCCTATCGGATAGCCCATAATTTAGTGGGCACCCTGGGCACCTTTGGCCTCCTGGAGGCCATGGCGATCGCTCGCCTCCTGGAGCAGGAATTCCATCCCGATATCTATCTAGAACCGAGCCAAGTAAACCCCCTAAAACTATTATTAGCCAACCTCCAACAGCAGATCGAAACCACCGATACCTTGGTCAATCTGCCTAAACCCACTGGGGTAGAGCCCTTGGTGGGCAATGGCCAGGCGGGGCGATCTCTCGCAACACAGCGCTTGATGCTGGTGGATGACGATCCGATTTTGCTACAAACCCTATCTAAACAGCTTCAGGGCCATGGCTTCCAAGTGGGTGTACTCGATGACCCACAGCAGTTTTGGGCCGTGCTAGAGAACCTACAGCCTGATGTTTTGGTGTTGGATATTCAAATGCCCCAGATGAATGGCCTGGTGCTTTGTCAGAGTTTGCGATCGGCCTCTCAGTGGCAAAAAATACCCGTGCTCTTTCTGAGTACCTTTGCCGACGCCCAGACCCAACACCAAGCCTTTGCCGCTGGGGCCGATGACTATCTTTGCAAACCGATTACGGCCCAGGATTTGAGCGATCGCATCCACCATCGCCTCCAACGGATTCAAGCGGTTTCGCAGTAAGGAACTTGCGTTTAAATAAAGTACCATTCCAAAAGTTTTCGCGGATAGTGAACAAGTCGTATACGTAGCCCAGATATCCGCGAGAATTCCACCAGGCGCTTAATGAACTGAGTACGGTTACCTGCTTGACTGACAAAACTCAAGAAGCTGGCATGTGCTTTAGGACAGTCAATTCAAGGGTAAATGATCGTTCGTGTTGACGTTTAGAAGCAATGGCAGGGTCCGGGTCCGGTGCACTTGATAAATAGTGAAATATTGGAATCAGACATTGGTCCGTAATAGCCCGTCGAATCCAATTCCAACCAATTTTGAGATAACTCATCCCTCGATGCCAATAGGGCTTTGTCTTACCCAAGGTGACGGGACCTGTGAAGTAAGCTTTTCCCCGCTTGGGTTGCACATCGGACACTTTATACCATCGACCCTCCGACTGAAACTGGAACCGTTGTTTGATTCTGATCCGAAAATGCCACTTTAGATTCTGCTGAAGATATTTCATTAGTTTACCATCCGCAAACCCTCGGTCTGCTAAGAGCACAACCTCTGTCCCCATGGGAAGGAGCTTGCTTACAGGCCGTAGAACCCGTTGGATCTGCCATAGTCCCACCGTGCTGCTCTTATGCACCACGATGTTGAAATGGATAGGGACCGTCCGACCTCGATAGACCACACCGACCCAGACCACGCAGAAACAATTCCATAGCATCGTTGTATCCAAACTCAAGTTACAGGCGCTCTTTCCCCCACTTTGACAGGGCCTGAGCGATTAGCTGGTGATGGACGGACATCACATTGATCCGTCGATTCGACAACCACCGCCGGAAGCGGCGCTGGTGGGATTGGGACTTCTTGGCTCGACTTTTGACGTAGACCCCAAATCCACTCGGATGCACTTTTTGGCTCTGGATCATGCCAATCATCATCCAGCATAAGGTTTGAACATGACGGATGTCCCGCCATAGAGCATATTGACGTAAATAAAGATCTAGCGCATCATACAAGTGGGATGTTGGAGTCATCGGGATTAGCTCGGTTTGTGATTACTCTTAGCTTAAACCAGACTCCAGCTCCCGCCTAGCTTTCGTTTCACCCCTTAATATTTTTGTCAGTCAAGCAGAACATACAGGTCAATCCGTTATTTATGTATTGATCGATCGCGCAAACACGTTATTCGTCGATCGCACAGACGCCCGCGAAGGTCATTGCGGGCTATTGGTGCCGTCCCTGCAGGACGATGAATTTATTTTTTCTTAGCCGTTTTTTCCCAGCGTTCTTTGATTTGTTTTAATTCTCGATCGCGATCCAATTCAGGATTAATATCTTTGGCGCGTCGGACCAGGAAATTGGCTTCTTCGAGGTAGGCTTTCATGAGGAAATCAAACCGCTGGGTGACGATCGCATTGTCGCTAGCGAGACGGGAGCGATCGGCAATCGTAACGCGATCTTCGGCTTGCCAGAGGAGGGCTTGGGCGGCGGTGTGGCGGGCGTCGGCGAGGGGCTGATCGATCGATAACTTTGGATCGCGTTGATTCGCTTCTTCAAGTATGGCTTTGGCGCTGTTAAAGTTGCCAAGTAAGGCTGTGGCACGGGCTTGAGAAATCAAAAGTGGTGGAATTCTAGATTGGGCCTGATTACAATCATTTTTTAATCCTTGAATATCAGGCTCATTCATCATATCTTTGAGCCAATAGCAGCCTAGGGCGAATTTTGATGCCTCGTCCCATAGTCTGGTTTCCCATAGCTTCACCGTGTTATCCCAACTCCCCGAGGCGATCGTATTGCCATCCGGACTGAAGGCCACGCTAGAGACAGAGGATTCATGCCCTTTGAGCGTGGTAATCAGCGTCCCATCCCGTCGCCATAGCTTCACCGTGTTATCCCCACTCCCCGAGGCGATCGTATTGCCATCCGGACTGAAGGCCACGCTCCTGACTTCGGCTGAGACTTCTCGCCGGGGTTGGGCTGGCTTCTGGATGGATTCCCACCAGGTTTGGGCCTGAGATTGGGTTTTCTGGAACCAATTTTGAGACGGGCGATGATCTAGCCGATTCACCATTCGGACCTGTCCATTTAGGACAACTGCCGCTGACCTTTCTGTGGATTCTGCCGCAATCCGATAGGGTGGAATTGGCAGCCAGCCTAGCCAGCCCAATGACTTAACTTGCTGCTGAGCTTGTAAACTCTGAACTAATGATTGACCAATCTCACCATCCTGTTGCAGATCCTTGACCATCAGACTCGTAATCCGAATATCTGCAATTTTCCAAGAGACTACTCCTGCCCCAGCACCCAATATACTAGCGGCCAACACCGCCGTCCCAAGTCGCAGCCGACCATTGGCTTTGCGTATCGTGTCTTTTGCTTTTTCCTGTGCAGATTTTAGAGTTAGATTCGCTTCCTGCTCTAGTTGAATTTGTGTCTCTTTTTGTTGCAGCTCACGTTGTACTTCAGTCTCCCGACTGGCCTCCAAAAACGCTCGATCGATCGCCGCGAGCTGTTTGTCCTTCGCCCACGATCGCGCATCTTGAAGCGCAGCCCCTTGCAATAGCAAATTGGGGTCTTGCTTGGCTTTTTCCCATTTTTGCAATGCTTCCCCATAGGGCCGTAATGCTAAAAGTCGCTGGGCAACCCAATCTGCATTAAAAATTTGTTGATAAATTCGATTGGAAACTTGGAGCGATCGCCTTTCTTCACCACCAATCCCGTCAGCCGCAACGCCACCTGCTCATCACTACCATCCAACGGTATACCAGCTTCAGTCAAAATGCGCTGATAGCATCCCAGCATCGCTCCCGCCATCAATTCATTATTCATCACCAAATTCTGAATTGTCTGAAAATGGATCTGTTTATCATTAGATTCCCAAACACTGATAATTTCCGATTCAATCAGAGCTTGCACAGGAGAACTCACCCCAGGAGAACCCTCCGCCTCCCGCATCAACCGACAAACCCGCTGCGTCAGAAATGGCTGCCCACCCGTCCAATCAACAATTTCTCGCAGCGTCTTTTCCCCACCCGGCAAACCCTCCGCCAAAGCGATCGCCTCTTCTGCCGTAAACCCCGTAAGTTCGATCGCCTGCCCAATATTAAACGGTGTACGCCGCCGATCCTGAATCAAATCCTGCGGCGCACAAACCCCCAACAGCGCAAACGTCAACCGCTGATAACTCGGCACATCCACCCGTCTGTTATAACACTCCCGAATCGCCGCAAAAAATCATCCGCCCGGAACGACAACCCCAACACACTATCAATCTCATCCACAAAAATTACGATCGGCTCTGCAACCTGGGTGAGCAACACTCCCTCCATAAACGATCGCCACCGTTGCACAAAAGGCAATCGTTCACGCTCATCCCACCAAGTCGATAACCGATCAAAATCCCAATCATCCAGCGATCGAGACTGCGCTTGCACCTGCTCCACAATCTCCCACAGCAACCCAAAATAAAATTGTTCCGCCGTAACTTCCGCAGAACCGCCTCCCGTCACATCGATCGCGACACAGACAACCCGATCGCGCTGCAAGCGATCCATCGTCCGTACCCTCAGACTCGACTTCCCCATCTGCCGTGAATTCAGCACATAGCAGAAGTTTCCCGCCTTCAGCCCGGTATAAAATGACTCATCTGCCTGTCGCACAACATAGCTTCTCGCCTGCAACGGCAAACTCCCACCCACCTGATATTCAAACTTAGGCAAACCTGCTTCAGATTGGCTCATAGAAGAAGTCCTCGTCATTTCCACAGATCTAAGAAGTACTGACGATATAGCTCACAGGCGACTCGAACACCGTTACGCTGGAACACCACCAACCCGAGGCTGCGGAGCATGGCTTTATGGGCTAGGTCGATCCTAACTTCTACATCTTTCGCTGCTAAGACCTGACGCATAGCAGCTTTCAAATCGCTATTGCCATCCAAACGCCTTCGCATCTGCTCCAAATGCCTCCCGTAGAGACCCGCTTCAGTGGCTCCATTTTCCATGAGTTGCTCTAATGAAACCTGCTGTCGTGCGATCGCATACAAGCCCTGCCGAACCAACTGCGGATGCCCTCCCACTAAACCCATCAACTCCCTCGCAGTTCCTTCCGATACACCATGCAGCTTTGCCAATGCGAGAATCTGCGGCTCGGAAAATTCGCTTAATTCCATCTCATCCCCAACATTGAACGGAGACTGCCGCTCTGGCAGCGTATCAATATGTCGAGAATGAACCAAGACGAGTCGTAGCTTCTGCCACTGAGCATTAGCTTTCATCTTATCATCATGCCAAGTTCGTAGCATTGAAAAGAACTCCACAATCCAAGTCTTTTCCTGATGGGAGTCCAGGAGGATATCCACTTCATCTAGTTCCAAAACCAGTAAATTAGGAATTTGTGGCAGTAGGACTGATTGGAAATAATCTCCGCAGGCTTTTTTATACCCTAACTTTTCTGCTCGCCGCTCATCTAGCTGGCTCTCAAATCCCAACTCAAAAGTCACGAGATCGCAGAAATATGCCAAAAACTTATTCAGGCTTCCCATCGAGTCGAAATCTAATTCGCGAAAATTAATGCCAACAATCTTTGCTCCCGCCTCTTCTGCTTTAGAGATTGCCTTTGCCATCAGACTCGACTTCCCAAATTCCTGCGGCCCTTTAATCCGAATCAACGCACCTGATCGCAAGATTTTTTGCTCAATATCTGCTTCACAGGGTGGTCGATCGACATAAAATCTCGACTCGATCGCCATCCTCCCCCCCGGCTCCTCCAGTTCTTTCGCAACCTGTCTCTCCCGAGTCTCATCCCACAACAGCACAGGCGTCCCAACCTCCCCATCATTCGCCATCCCCGATAGCCCCATCTTATAGGCCTCACCGTAATCCCGCCCCGCCGCCAGCCCATCATAAAAAGCCACCGCGAAGTCCTTTGCTGCCCGATCGCCAATGGGCCGACTCATCCCAATCACACAGGACACATGCTCATAAATTGCCCTAGCCTGCACCTCCGAATAGCAAGCATTCAGCACCACACATTCCACACAGGAAAACAGCTCAAACATCCGCCCTCATGCATCCGCCGACACCAGCCGACTCGAACCATCCGCATCCTCCAATAGCAGCCCCTCCGCCACCCCATGCCCCGAAAAATGCACAATCGTAGGCTGGAGATCCTCGATCGCCCGCCTCACATCCTGCCACCGCACCGCCACTCGACAGTCCAACCTGAACGCATCGCGATCGCGCGACAACTTCAATGCCTCCCGCACCTCCCGCATCTCCTCATCCAAACGCAGCTCAGCAGTTCCCCGAGGATGAGCCGCCAAAATTAAAATAGTCTTTGTCATCAATTAAAACTCATACAGTCAACCCCAATATTACCTAATTTCCTCCTGCAGTCAAAATACTCCACCCATCCAACCCTCAACTCCTTGTAACGATTTAGCCTAGAACATTATGGATTATTACGAGAAGTTGCAAAGCGCGAAAACTCTCTGGAAAGGGTTTCAAAATCTGGGGAAAACCTTACGTTGTCGGGGGCATTCCTGGGGATCGGTCTATGGTAAGTAAGATCATTTTCAGACGTTGAGCGCTGCGGCCCGATCGCCCCTAGCCTCACCCCTATTAAATGGCCACTGATTTGACTCCAAGACCTTGTTTGTAATCCGTATTTCCACCCCGACGCACCCGCACCTCAATATTGAGAACTAGGAGAAATTCACATGACTATTAGAGTCGCTATTAACGGCTTCGGTCGGATCGGTCGCCTCGTCCTACGCGCTGGCCTATCACACCCAGATATCGAATTCGTTGGCATCAACGACCTCGTTCCCCCTGACAACTTGGCCTACCTATTTAAATATGATTCCACCCACGGCACCTTCCCAGGCGGCGTCGAATCCACCTCCGAAGGCATCGTGATCAACGGTCACTTCATTCCCTGTATGGCAGAACGGAACCCCGAAGCCCTGCCCTGGAAAGACCTCGATGTCGATTATGTGATCGAATGCACTGGCCTATTCACCAGCTACGACAGCGCCGAAAGTCACCTGAAAGCTGGCGCCCGCCGGGTCCTCCTCTCCGCCCCCACCCAGGACGCCGATCGCGTCAAAACCTTCGTCATGGGCGTCAACCACAACGACTTCGACGCCAGCACCGATCGCATCGTCTCCAACGCCAGCTGCACCACCAACTGCCTGGCCCCGATCGCCAAGGTCATCCACAAGCATTTTGGCTTTGCCGAAGGCCTGATGACCACCGTCCATGCCGTCACCGCCACCCAGCCCACCGTCGATGGCCCTAGCCGCAAGGATTGGCGCGGCGGACGCGGCGCTGCCCAAAACATCATTCCCGCCGCCACAGGCGCCGCAAAAGCGGTTTGCCTGGTGCTGCCAGAACTCCAAGGTCGCCTGACTGGCATGGCCCTACGGATTCCCACCCCGGATGTGTCTGTGGTCGATTTGACCTTCCGCACCGAAAAGGAAACCACCTACAAAGAAATCTGCCGCGTCATGCGCGAAGCCGCCCACAACGGCCTCCACGGCATCCTCGGCTACACCGAAGACGCCGTCGTCTCCACCGACTTCCAGGGTGACGCCCACTCCTGCATCTTCGACGCCACCGCTGGTATGGCCCTCAACGATCGCTTCTTCAAAGTCATCGTCTGGTACGACAACGAATGGGGCTACGCCAACCGGATCGTTGATCTCGCCCGCCATATGGCCATCAGCGACGGCACCCTCAGCCAGGACACCAAGCTGCGCTCCCCCGTCACCCTCTAGATCTCAATCCCCAGCCAGTCTCGTAAATGGGGCTTGAGCTGGTCGGCAAAGGCGGTGCGATCGGAAAACTTATCCGATCGCACCGCTTTGTGTTCTTCATTTAAGGTCCAGCCATAGTCCGTGCCCAGCCGCAGGGAACCCTGCCAGTCAGCGATCGACACCGTCAGCCGCTTAAAGGGCGCATTGTCCATGTCCGTGACCCGAAAGACATAGTTGTAGCTATTTTGACTGGCCGCCGCCACCGTCGAAGACGGACCAAACCGCGCCTTCAGAATTTCCCCGGTCTTCTCCGCCAGACCCGGCGTCGCAATCTCCTCCAGGGTCTTGACGGCCAAGGTCAACTCAAAATAGAAATCCTCAACGGGCACAAACTCAAGCTGCATAAATCATAGGGAAAACGCCAAGCTCCATTATCCCCCAGGACGCGCCCCACCCATCAATTCCCCCAACCGCATTCCCAACAGCACGCAAACCACCCCCAGGACCGCCGACCCCAGCCCATAGAGCAGCGCCTCCATCCCCTTGTTTCGCATCAGCATCACCGTCTCCAGCTCGTACGTGGAAAACGTCGTATAGGCCCCCAAAAACCCCGTCGTCACCATCAGCCTCACCTCCGGGGACCATCGACCTGGTGCGATCGCGGTGACTATGCCGATCAAAAAGCACCCCGATAGATTGATCACCCCCGTACCCCAGGGAAACCCGATAAATCTCTGACTAAACCAGAGCGTCAGATAATACCGGACCAAAGCCCCGCTAATAGCTCCCAAACTTATAGCCAGAGGCGATCGTAACCCTGTGAATATTTCCATATGCGTATACCTTTGTATAGATTAGCGGTATTTAGAGTTCTACCCTGGGGTAGAAGAAATTCTCGGTTGACTCTGTAAAGATAAGCACTAATCGATCCAACTGGATTGAACAGATCAGAAACTCACAGTCATTGCATCTGCCGTTCCTGAACCCTATCGAACTGCGGAGCACATATTTCTATGCTTTTAGAGCGTATGCGGTTACCTCAACGTCTGCGACTGACGGGGGCGATCGCCTTCATCGGTGTCGGTGCGATCGCCTTTGGCCAAGCGAGTTCTGCCCAGGCCGTCACGATTCAGTTTAAGGGCAGTCTGATTGATTTGACGGATGGGGAGAACCTAACAGGCCTCCAACCTAACAATCTGCAAAATGCCACCTTTACGGGCAGCTATACCTTCGATCGGAGCCCTAGCCTATTCCAAGGGACGACTGGGGATGGCCTGGGCAGTGCTCGCTATGCTCAGCAGGTCATGACCCAGGAGGAGGGGCTCCGTATCCAACTGGGCAAGTTGGACCTACGGGGTCCAACGGGGGGCTATAGCTCGATTTCTCGGGAATTTGTGAACGGGCCGCCCCAGTTCGATGAATATCGCATCCAGAGCTTTGCGAGCAATGGGAAGACCAGCTTTGGTGGCTCCATTAGCCTCCTGGATAGTTCCTCTCAGGCCTTGAAGGGCATCAGCCCTGGCTCGGACCCCACTAGCCTCGACGCCTGGCAGCGCACCTTTGTCCAGGTGGCTCGACGCAATACGGATGGTCGGGGGGATGTGGCCTTCCGAGGCACCCTTTCCGAATGGAAGGTGATCGAAACACCCCAAGTCCCGCCCAACAAGGTTCCTGGACCTTCTCCCATACTGGGGATCGCCTGGATGGGCCTGATCAAGGGGGTGCAGAAGCTACGCGATCGAGTGTCGGCGTAGAACGATCGGACTGATGTTGCATGAGAGGCTCTATGCGTTATGGCGTAGGGCTTTTTTGTGATTTAACTGGGTTTGAAGCGGGGTTTCTTGGCCTGTTTTCTCATAAACTTAACAATTATTTACAATAATCCATCGATCCCCGAATTTTCCAGGGCTCTCCCCAGGCTTTTCCCCACCTTTTCCCCAGGCTGTGGAAAGTTATCCACAGATGTTGCCCTGACCTTGGGCACGCGATCACTTTTTGTGGATAACCCGATCGCCCTCTGCCACCCCTGGGGAAAAGCCATTTGTATGAAGTTTTGTAACAAAAACTGGGCTCAAACCCCCATTCTCTCGCTCAGGACAGTGGGGATTTGGGGTAAAAATTCTTCGGGGCGATCGGTTGAATTTTGGGAGGTGATGGCACAGAATAGAGCGACTTCGACAGGCTGCCCCAACGGTTGGGTGCAAACGGAGTTTCTCTGCCTGTGGATGATGTGCCTGTTTCACTTGCCTGTATTAGTTGCTCAAGGGGTTTTGTCCATGGATACGCCGATTAGTTTGTTTGTTGAGATTCCTGAAACGCTGCACCAGTCCCTGGCGACCTTCTTGGATAGCCGTCCGGACTGGGATCAAGATCGCGTCTTTTCGGCAGCAATTTCACTCTTTCTGCTTCAGAACCGCATGCCGGACCAGGGCAGCGATCGCGCCTCCGCCCGGATTTACTTGGATTCCCTATTTGGCCGCACCAGCGCCGATGTTTCTGCCTAAAAAAGTTGCCTCCCTACCACGAGTCTTCTTTCTTCTTTCTTCTCTCTTCCATTTTCATTGTTTCTGCCTGCCTTGTCTTTGTCCTTATTTGTGCGTACCCATGGTCTATCCAATTTCGGCTACGAAATTGCGCACCTACCAGCGCTGTGCCTATGCCTACTATCTCAAGTATGAGAGACGGGTTGAGAGTAACGAGTTCTATGGTTCGGCGGCTCTCGGGTCGGCGCTCCATCAAGCCTTGGCCGAGTCCTATCGAGACTGGCACTACCGCGAGGCCAAGCCCCACCGCCATTGGTTTGACCACTGTTGGAATAAATATTCCAAGGATCTCAATGTGGGCCAAGTTCGGGAGGGGCGACGGATTTTAGAGAGCTATTACGATCGCTTCGTAGACAAAGAAGCGGTGGTGCGGCAGCCCCTGGCGGTCGAAGGTAAAATTCAATCCAAGCTCCAGGTGGGGGATTTAGAGTTTTTAATTACGGGGCGCTACGATCGAATTGATTTTCTGCCCGATGGCTTGGAATTAATCGACTACAAGTCCGGGCGGGATGTGGATTTGCCAACCAATGGCGATATGGAACTGCAAATCGGGCTCTATTACATTGCCTTGGAGCAGACCTATCAACAAAGTCTGAAGTATTTGAGTCTGTTGTATTTGCGCACGGGGGAGAAGATTCGCTTTACGGCCTCCCGACAGCATAAAAAACGCGCCCTGGAAATTGTGGCGGATTTGGCTGTGAAATTGCGGCAGGATGAGGCCTGGGTGCCGACGCCAGGTCAGGGGTGCGATCGCTGTAGCTATTCCCGCTATTGCAGTGCGATGCCGGGACAGACGGCCGCCTTGCCTGAGTTGCGCCCAGCCAAGAGTTTGCAGTTGGCGCTGCCGTTATCAGCGTAGAATGGGCATGGCCTTCCCTAAATAGGGGAGGTTTGTTCGTTTTATCTTGTGGAATACGCGGCGGATGAAAGTTCTTTTTGCGAAACGGGTTTGGCTAGGTCTAGGGTTAGGGTTGCTGCTGAGTTGGGTGGTGACGGGCTCCCTAGTAAATGGTCAGGGTTCCGTGGCGAAGGAGGTTTCTGCCGAGGTGGTGGCGCTCGGGAAACCCAAGGTTGAGACAAAAGTTGAAACAAAAGTTGAAACAAAGGCTGAGGCGGCGAAACCTGAGTCCTCGATGGATGCGGCAGAACGGCTGAAGCTGTTGCCGGAGAATCGTCCGGTGGTGGTGCAGGTGGGACTCTATGTGAGCAATTTGGCGGAAATTAATCAGAGTTCCGAAACCTTTGATGTGGCGGGGTATTTGTTTTACACCTGGCGGGATGGACGACTTGCCTACAATGCCAAGCAGATGGGGACCAATGCGCGATCGGTGAAATTAGAGGACATTTGGCATCCATCCGTGGAGATGGTGAATTTTAAGGAGTCTAAGGCCTCAGATACAACGGTGACGGTCGCGCCAGATGGGACGATCACCGCCCAGGAAAGATTTTCTAAGACCCTGTCGTCTGGGTTGGACCTGCGGCGGTTTCCCTTCGACCAGGAGCATTTGCAGGTGGTGATCGAGTCGTTGCTCTATCCGTTGAGTGATCTGCGATTTACGACGGATAAGGGGAAATTAGCGATCGGGAAGGATAGTTTTGTCAGTCTGTCGGAATGGACGATTCAGGGGATTCAGGGGAAGGATGGTAAATCCTTTTTTCCTCCGGAGCAGCAGGACTATTCACGGGTGACGATGGATGTTACTATTCAGCGTAATTCGGGGTTTTATCTATTTAAGGTGATGATGCCTTTGTTTTTAATTACCATTGCGTCTTGGAGTGTCTTTTGGATCGATGCCAAGGAATTTTCGACACAGATTACGATCGCATTTACGAATCTATTGACCGTGGTGGCCCTATTGCTCGTGGTGAATGATTCCTTGCCGCGTGTGGGATATTTGACGTTTATGGATGGCTTTACGATGCTGTGTTTTGCAGCAATCCTGGCGGTGATTATGGAATTAATCTGGGCGCACCGCTGGGAAAGCCGAGATGACCATGACCAGGCCCAGAGAATCCATGTAATGGCACGTTGGATCGTGCCATCAGGATTTCTTTTAACCTTCTTAGGGCTATGGGGAATGATGATTGGGGTTTAGTCTCACTTACCAAAGGATGGTAATTCAATGGCGAGGAGAGACTCGCGCTTGATGCGATCGCCCTCGCTCTCCCCTTCCTCATGCTTAAGGGTGATAAACGGTGAGACCACAGGAGCAATTTCCACTTCAATGTCGCTCGCGGGTTCTTCCCAGCCATCTAAGCGTGGACTCGGTAGGTCAATATCCATCTCGGTTTCGGAGGCTGGCATCTCTTCAATCACGTAGCTGACAGGTTCATGGGATTCCAACGCTGTCTCAGAGGTTAAATAGACCGTCTTTGCTTCATCGTTGGGGAATGCTTCGGGGGAGTCACTTAAGAAGGCATTCACCCAGGCCTTAGAACTCCAGTCGGACTCATTGCCACTGCCCGATTGAGCAGACCAGGGCTGCACAGGGGTTGCCTTGGGAATGGCCACCCGCGCAGCTACCATCTTCGGCGCCACAGGCTCCGCATCCACGATCGGATCTTCAAACAGACCCGGCACTTCAAGGGACTTTTCTAAGGCCGCCTTAAACTGTAGGGTATAGCGCTGCTGACGGTTGAGGCGCGATCGCAAATCTCGACAGGTCCGCTCCGCCTGGGCCACCAATTGGACCTGCTCCGCAAAATTCTGCTGGGTCGTCGCACATTCACGCTCTAGCTGAGCCACCTGCTCTTGGCTGACCCGCAGCTCAGTATTCATGGTGTCGATCAAAATCTGCTGGCGCTGGGTCAACTGGTGCGATCGCTCCAACTGCTGGAACAATTCCGTCACCTTCTGCTGGGACTGGGTCAAATCGCCCAAATACCGGGCAATCACCGCCTCCTGCTCCCGCAGCCAAGCATCCTCCGACGCCTTGACCCGCGATTCCCAGCGTTCCGACTCCTGCTGGAGGGTCAGTTGAGACTGACCTAGGGCGGCTTCTAGGAAGGTAACGCGGGCGCGAAGGGTGTCATTTTGTTGAGTGAGGGAATCGACTAGATCGATCGAATCACCTTCCTCTAATTCCTCAGCCCCGATCGCATTGGGCAGGGCAATCGTTGTCCAAGGATCCTCATCATCCACCGCAGGCGCTGAAGCCACATCCACCAGCACAATATCGTCCGTTCGGTAGGACATTTCGGCGGTTTGATCCAAATTTACTGCTTCATTCATCTCACGGCTGCCTATAGATACTGGGTGTGGACAAGGGGTAAGGAAGGGTAAACCCATCGACATAACACACACAGGTAGCGTCCTACAAAAGGAACTCCAGCAATTTTGCTACAGGTGTGGTGTGAACCAACAGGATGATACCCTACTTTCGAACAGATCGGCGGAATCTTTAAATCCCAAAGGTAGGCATCAGAATACCCAAGCCTTATTTAAAAGCAACAGAGCTAGATCAAAATTAAACAATTTATATTCAACCCCTGTGCCTAGGTGCCCATTCGGTTAATACAGCCCGGTCGATCCTTCACATGCTGACAGACCCGCTGGTATAGCACTTCCCTGGTGCCATGGGCGCCCGTCGCAAAAATGACCCGATCGGCCCCAATCAGCTTCTGAATTTTCACCCCACAAACCCCACAAACCTGGGTCGTAAACCCGCTGGCTACGGTGCTATCTGTCATAGGAAATATGCTCACGCGAAAGGGATTGCACCATTTTAGGCAGAAGGCTGGGAGAAACCGTTCAGCATGAGCAAAATTTCCTGGGCGGCACGATCGCTCACCCCTGGCTTCCCAAGGGCCTCTGCCATGGCATCATAGCCCTGGCGCTGCCGAGCTCGCGCCTCGGGAGTGATTTGAACCATGACGGCCTGGCAGATATTTTCCGGGGTCATCTCCTCCTGCAACAGCTCCGTCACCACAGGCTGCATCTGCACAAGATTCACCGGGCAAGCAAAGGTGGGAATCTTAAACCGCAGCACATGGCGTCCCAGCCAAGCCGTGATCGGATTGAGGGCATAGACCACCACCTGGGGCACCTTCAGCAGGGCTAATTCCAGGTTTATGGTTCCAGATTTGGCGATCGCCAGGTCCGCCGCCGCCAACACCGTTTTACCCTGGTCTGGAGGCAAGATTTCTGCCCGTAGGCCGTACTGCTCCACGAACGATCGCACCAGGGGCTCAAATTCGGCGATCGCCAGGGGGATCCAAAATTTCACCTGGGGCAATTGGGCCTGGATTTGCTGGGCGGCGGCGAACACCCTGGGCACCAAATACTTCAGCTCCTGCTGGCGCGAAGCGGCGGACAGCACAACGGCGATCTGCTCCGGGGGAATGCCCAGTTCCGCGCGAGCGGCTTCGCGGCTGGGAAAGGTGGCGATGCGATCGACGAGGGGATGGCCCACAAAGGTCACAGGTAACCCATGGCCTTCGTAGTAGCGGGCTTCCTCGGGGAAGATGGCTAGCAATCGATCGGTGATTCTGGCAATGGCATTGGTGTTTTTGTCATTAATGGACCAGGCCCATTCCTGGGGGGCAATGTAATAGACGATCGGCACCTTCGGAAACCGCTGCCGAACAAAGCTGCCCATGGGGGTATTGACGGCAATGTAGTCGATCAAAATCACCAAATCGGGCGGATGCGCTTCGAGATAGCGCTCCACTTGCTTTTTCAAGAGCAGCATGGGCATCAGGTGGGGCAGGGCTTCGAGGAGCCCAATCGAAGAAATTCGCTGGGTATCGCCAATCAAATCAGCCCCCGCCGCCGCCATGCGAGGACCGCCGATGGCCACAATTTCTAGCTCAATCCCCTGGAGGCGGGCCTGGGCGAATAGGGACTCGATTAAAATCGCCCCCTGCAGGTCCCCCGACACTTCACCCGTCGAAATAAACAGCCTACGCTTCCCCATGCTTCGTCCGTCCGGGGGTCAGGCCACGGCGTCCCTTGGTTTGCGACTGCTTTAGGAAGCGGCACAGGTGCTGGAGATGTTCTAGATCGGACAGCAGCTCCACCTGCTCAAGGGCCTGATTAAAGGTCAACTCCGATCGGTACAGCAACCGATAGGCCTTCTTCAAAATCTTCACATCCAATTCCCCCAGCCCCGCCCGCTGCAAGCCAATGATATTAATCATCCGCACCCTTGAAGGGTTGCCCTCCACCATCATGTAGGGCGGGATATCACGATCGATGCGGGTCATGCCCCCCACCATGGCCAGGCGCCCAATATGCACGAACTGATGAACCCCCAATACCCCGCTAATGCGGGCCTGGGATTCAATATGCACATGGCCCGCCAGGGCCACGGCGTTGGAAATAATAATATGGTCCGCCAGCACGCAATTGTGGCCCACATGGGTATAGGCCATCAGCATGTTGTGGTCGCCAATCTGGGTGACCTCCCCCGCCTTGGTCGCCTGGTGGATCGTCACGTATTCGCGAATCAGATTGTGGTGGCCAATCCGAACGGTATTGGTATGGCCGTCGTACTTGAGGTCCTGGGGTTCGAGGCCAATGGTGGCCCCCGCTGAAATGCGATTGTGTTCGCCGATTTCGGTATCCCCCTCGATCACCACATGGGGGCCGATTACCGTCTCCGCACCGATCCTAACCTGTCCCCCAATTACCACATAAGGCCCAACCTGTACCGAAGGATGGAGCTGGGCATCGGGGTGGATCACCGCCGTTGGGTGAATCAGGCTGGACATGGGCGGACGTACCAGAGGTGTGACTGCCGGCACAGGCATCAGCGGGGTAACCGAGGAACTTGTGCGCGGGTTGAGAGATGTTGTGAGACCGGAGGCAGACATGCGTTCGGAGTTAGACTTAGACAACATGAACTTTTTTATCGTTTTCGTAAATGTATTAAAAACGCCAAATCCTAGAGAATCACTCGCCCTATTAATTAATCTATTCGGAGATTAATCGTATCAACGCCACATTGCACTAACCCGTCGGGGTTATTATTGAGCGCTTTAGTCAACCAGGGCAAACATCAATTCCCCTTCGCAGGCCAGTTGTCCATCGACCTCCGCCCGGCCCTGCATCTTCCCAAAACGACGTCCTTTGACGGACAACAGTTCCACGGTCATCACTAGCTGATCCCCAGGTACCACAGGCCGCCGAAACCGCACCTTATCTATCCCCGCAAACATAAACAACCCACTTTCTACCTTCCCGGCCATTTGCGTCAGGACCACGCCGCCCACCTGGGCCATGGCCTCCACAATCATCACCCCAGGCATGATCGGTCGGTTGGGGAAATGGCCCTGGAAATGGGGTTCGTTGAAGGTGACATTCTTGATCCCCGTGGCCATTTTGCCCGGCACATAGTCGATGATCCGATCGACCAAGGCAAAGGGATAGCGATGGGGCAGCAATTGGTGAATCTCCTCCAGGGTGAAGGTAGTCTTCAGCACTGGAGGGATCCCAGCATGGTCAGTTGGGGTTTCGGTCAAGGTAGACATGGCGAATGGTGCAAGGGATTAGGGGAACCGGAGAATCGTGTCAAGCCGCAGGGCGAGTTGCCCATGGAGATTATGGCTGGCTTTGTAGGCCATATAGTGTGCCACAGGTAACTGGCCCACCAGACTTAAATCTCCCACTAAGTCTAAAAGCTTATGACGGACTGGCTCATTTGAAAATCGTAGGGGTGGATTTATCCAAGCTTCTTGGTCGCAAACCAAGGCATTGTCGAGGCTGCCACCTTTAATCAGACCCGCCGATCGCAGTTGGTCGATTTGACGAGCCAGGCCAAAGGTGCGGGCGGGGGCGATCGCCTCACCAAAGCTTTCACTCGCTGGGGACCAGCTATGCCACTGGTTGCCGATGGGTTCGACCTCAAAATCAATCCCATAGCTAAACCGCAGTTCCGGGGAGGGAATTGCCGCGACGAATTGATCGCCCTGGTGAATCCAGATCGCCTCCGTCAGTAAGGCGGGAGTTGGCGTAGTTTGGTGGTGCAGCTCGGGGTGAGCGGCAATCACATCCCACCAAGGCTTGGCAGAACCGTCCAGCAAAGGCACCTCTGGCCCATCAATCTCAATGCGCACATCCAAAACCCCAGCGGCAAACAGCGCCGCCAGGAGATGCTCCACGGTGCGGACCCTCGCTTCTCCCGCCACCAATTCCGTTGAAAGCTGAGTCTGCTGTTGCAGCGCTATGGTGGCGGGAATTTCCGGCTGGCCGGGTAAATCAGTGCGGACAAAATAGCGCCCCCGACCCTGGGGGGCGGGCACGAGTCGCACGGTGGCAGTGGTGCCGGAATGGAGGCCGACACCGCTGATACCGGGGGCGATCGTCCCAGAAGCCGCCTCCATTAGAAGCGTTCTCCAATCCCAAAGTGCAGACGACCGTCGCCGCGATCGTTAAAGCCATAGTCCACGCGAATTGGGCCGAGGGGGGATTGAATCCGCACGCCTAGGCCATAGCCAATCCCGCCGCCGGGCTTGCCCCGCAGACCCGCCGGATCCCCCTTGACGTTGCTACCACTGCCAAAGTCGGTGGCGGCATCCACAAAGGCGGCGGCGGAGACAATCGAAAAGAGGGGGAAGCGATATTCTGCCGTGGCCTGGAGGAAGCTCTTGCCGCTGCCGACATCCCCTTCTTCATAGCCCCTCACGGAGTTACTCCCACCGAGAGAAAAGGCCTCATAGGGGGGCAGGTCGCCCAGCACGGTACCCGCTTGCACATTAAAGGCAAAAGCCTGGGGACAGATCCCACGGGCCTTCTGCTGCAAATCGATCCGCTTTGGATTGACCGTCTTGCATTCGGGGGTGAACTTGGTCAAGCGGGTGGGGATATAGAAGCTGTAGCTACCGCGCAGGCGGTTGAAGAAGATACTGCCCTGGCCCAAAGGCACAGACTGCTCCGTCCCAATCCGGAATAGGGAACCGCTGGTCGGGCGCAGTGGATCGTTGCGATAGTCGCCGGACAGGCCAAACTGAAGGGTAAATAAATCATCCTTCCCTTTGCCGCTGAAACTCAGATCGCTACCGATACCCACCACCTGGCCAGCATCATTGACCTGGGGCGCATTGTCCCGAACCAAGTCGCCATCACTGTCCTGAATCCGGACCTGCTGGTACTGAAGGCCCAGGGAGGCCGTCAGGGGCGCTCGCTTGAAGACATCCTTCGACAGGGGTCGGGTAAAGCTAATGCCGCCGCCGCTGCGGACGACGCGGGGGCGATCGCGATCGGTGCCATTGTTGAGCACGCGCACTTCGTCGCCGCCGTCATAGATCAGTGAGATACTGCGGCGGCGGAAGCCGTTGATCGTGTAGGAGGTGCGGTAGGGATCCCCGGCGATCCAGGGGTTGGTGAAATTGAGATCGAAGAGCAGTTCCCGCTGGCCGAGCTGTAATTCTGCCCCGAGTTTTTGGTTGTTGCCGCCGAGGTTTTGCTGCTGGTAGCTGGCGGTGCCAAACAGGCCGCTGGCGGAGCTAATCCCGGCCCCGGCGGCGATGGAGCCGGCTTTTTTCTCGGCGACATTGACCACCACGTTGACCTTGCGGGGGTCCTGACCCGGATCGAGACCGAGTTTGACATCATCGAAAATGCCGAGGCCGAAGACGCGGGCGAGATCGGATTCGGCGGTGTTTTTGTTAAACACCTGGCCGGGTTTGAGTTCCATCTCGCGCTTGATGATGAAGTCCCGCGTGCGGCCCTTGATTTCTTTGCCGTTTTCGCTCGTTTCGCCCTGCTTGTTAATGAACTGGATGGAGATGGTTTCGATGGAGCCCTCGGCCATTTCCACCGTCACGGTCCCATCGGGGGAAACCTTGGGCAGATCGACCACCTGGGCGAGGACATAACCCTTGTCCTGGTACTTCTTGACCAGTTCCTGGACGCTGCGTTGCACCTCGCGCAGGTTGATGTTTTGGCCGAGTTGGGGCTGGAAGAGGGCTTCGACTTCGGCGGCGGGGAAGACCGTATTGCCGTTGATGCGGATGGCTTTGAATATGGGGTTGGCCTCCACTTCAAAGGTGACCCGTACGCCTAGGGGCGTGTCCTCGGGCGTAGCTTTGACATTGCTGAAGAAGCCCGTGGCGAAGATCGCATTGATGTCTTCCTGGAGCTGGGTGCGGGTGGTGGTTTGGCCCGGCTTGGTGCGGACGACGCGGTAGATCTCGTTTTGGAGTTCGCCACTGGTGCCCTTGACGGCGACCTCTGCCACCAGACGCGGGGCTCACTGCCGGGGGCCGGAGCTGGAGCACCCGGTACGGTTTTGTTTTGGCTCGGGGGCAGGGTGATTTCGGAGGGGGGCACCTTCGGTTCGGGCACCACTGGGGGCGGCGGCGTGTTGATCGAGGGGGTGGAAGGCGTGGTGCCTGTTTCGGGGGAAATTTTGATTACATTCGGGGTCTCTTGCTCCGCATTGGCCTGGGCAATTTTCTCCGTTGTCGGGGCGGGAATCGTCGGCTCCACCGGGGCGATCGGTACCACGATCACATCGGGAGACTTGGGCTCCGGCTTGCTTTGGTCTGGGCTGTTATTGGGAATAGCAGGCGGGTTCGGCGTAGCATTGGGCGCCCCTTCCGTCGGCACCACTAGATTTTCGGTAGGCTGCGCGATCGCAATCTTTAGGGAGGAGGCTGATTTGGCATCAGCCGGCCCAACATTAGCAATAACAGACAGGGCCGCAAGCGCGACCGGGGACCAACGCAACATATTCACGCGAACACTCCTCTAACAACCACTTGAGATAAATAACGGGGCGATCTGGGGATCTACTTAAACAAATATTAAGATGAACTGCGAGAATTCTACCTTACAGCCGTTGCCCAAGCACACGTTCTAGGACTTGACGATAGCCGCCTTCGACATCGCCCAGGTCCTGACGGAAGCGATCTTTGTCTAGGACGCGTTTGACCGGATCTAGTTCCCCCTGCTTCCAAAGCCTGCAGGTGTCGGGGCTGATCTCGTCGGCGAGGATGACTGCCCCGGTGCGATCGCGGCCAAATTCCAATTTGAAATCCACAAGGGTAATTTCACATTGATTGAAAAATCCTTCAGGATTTTGATTGATTTCAAGGGCCATTTGGTTGAGCTGGGCCACCTCACTATCGGTGGCCACATTGATTAATTTGATCCGATCGCGGGTCAACAGCGGATCACCCATGGCATCGTCTTTGAGGTAAAACTCCACCAGGGGATTGGCGAGTATCGTCCCGAGGCCAGGCCCGTCTGCTTACAGAGGCTGCCAGCGGCGATGTTGCGCACCACGACTTCCAGGGGGATGATCGTTACAGCCTTAACCCGCATCTGGGTGGGACTGGGCTGGTCCACAAAGTGGGTGGGTACGCCCTTGGCGGCCATCAGCTTAAATAGATGGGTAGAGATCGCATTGTTGATTTCCCCCTTGCCCAGGATGCTGCCTTTTTTCTGGGCATTAAAGGCCGTAGCATCATCTTTAAAATGGGTGAGCAAGATATCTGGATCCTCAGTGGCATACAGAATTTTTGCCTTGCCTTCGTAGAGTTTTTCGCCTGCCATTGCTTTTATGAGACCAATCTTTGTGGTACCAATCAGGGGCGTTGAACATTCTAGACGGTTTGCGGACTCGTTTTATGGGCTTTTACCTGGGGCTGGCCATCTGGGGCTACAAAAATTGGCTGGGCGATCTGTTTCCAGCGGGACTGACCGCACGGGAGTTTCTCGCCTGCTACGGCGATCGATTCTCCGTCGTCGAGGGCAATACCACCTTCTACGCGATTCCCAGCCCTGAGACAGTCGATCGCTGGGCCGCCGAAACGCCCCCTGGGTTTCGGTTCTGCCCAAAACTCCCAAAGAGCGTCACCCACAATGGATTGCTGCTGCCCTACCTGGAAGAGGCCGTGGCGTTTGGTGCCCTGATGGAGGGATTGGGCGATCGCCTAGGGCCATTCTTGATGCAGCTACCCCCCAACTACGGCGTGAATCGGCTGGCGGATTTGCAGGGGTTTCTAACGCAATGGGTCGATCGCACCGCCCGGCCCCTGGCCCTGGAGGTGCGGCATTTGGATTGGTTTAGCGAGGGATGCCGGGGGGATTTGCAGGATCTGCTGCGGGATCTGGGCCTGGCCCGCGCCATACTCGACACTAGGTCCATCTACAATGCCACGGACAATCCCCAGCAGTACTCCCAGAACAAGAAACCCCAGGTGCCCGTCCAGCCCCAGATCAGCGCCGACTTTATCCTGGTGCGCTACATCAGCCACCCGATCTGGGAGAACAATCTGCCCTACCTAGAACAATGGGCCGCCTGGATCGATCGCCAGCTCCAAAACAACATCACCATCTATTTCTTCATGCACTGTCCCCTGGAGGACAATTCCCCCACCAATGCCCGGAATTTCCAAGCCCTACTGGAATCGAAGGGCATTCCGGTGTCGCCATTGCCTTGGAATCAGATCGAAACGCCACCGGAGCAGTTGGGGTTGTTTTAGATCAATCCGCCTAGCGCGATCGCAACCATCGACTGACAATCGGGGGCAAGGGGGGGAGGGGACTAACCGATCGATCAATCTGACTGGGCATATCTAAGTTTTTTGCCATCTGGGCCACCGGACCTTGAACCAAACAAACCGTGGCATGGACCGCCATCAAAGGCAGCAGCATTCGGGGGGAGAACTGCATAGCAACCGCACAAAAAAATGGGGGGGACAATCAACGCGAGGCAAAGGATGCAAGTACCTTCACCTAGAGAGTGCCCCCCAATTTGGGGTTGTATCAGGGAGTTTGAAATTTGTTACTGCGAGAGAGATTAGCCTTCAGAGCCTTGCTGGGTCTGGTTCAGGGCATATTGGGCGATCTCCAGGACCAGCTTGGCGCGATCGACCTCGGAAAGCACTGTCCAATCCTTGGCAATGGTCTCGGCCTTTGCTTCACCGCCGCGCAGGGCGTAGGCCATGGGGCGAGCCATCACGGACAGATCATCGATGTCCCACTGGGGTAGGGCCTGCTGGGCGCATTGGATGAGCTGATCGGCCTGGCTGGCAGCGGATTGGGCGAGGCGCTCGGCCTGGCTGGCAATGGTGGCCAGAATCGCCTGGGGCACGGTGGCAAACTTACGCACCAGCATTGTCTGGAGGGAGCGATCCCAGAGCTGGTCGAGGGTGTTGAAGAAACTATGGGCGCGGGTTTCGATCTCGCCATCATCCATCAAATCGGTGAGCTGGGGAGCCTGATCCATGGCATTGAAAAAGTCGGCGCTTTCCGAGGGATTCCAGGGATAGCTGATTTTGCCGTGGGGCGAGGGGGCGATCTCTACGGAGATGTCGTTGCCATTTTTGAGCAATGTGACATCTCGCTGTTGCACGATGGCATTGTAGAGATCGGTTGAATGGGGCGCTTCCATGAATTGAGCGGGTTGCTTAGAGTGACTGGTCATAGGGTTAAATCGTGCTGTCCCTGGTAAGTTTGTCGGAGAGTTAGCCATGCTTGTTGAGGTGATCTACAACCGCACCCACTCCGATTCCGCAATCTGCATTTAATTTACCCCGCCTGGGCTGATTCGATCGGATCGGCCTGTAAAAATCTAGTCGTTTTGGGGCAGCTCTGTATTAGAGTATGGGTGATTAAGGCAAGGGTTGGTTTACCTTGTATCCATTTTAGCAATTGAAGCTGTGTCTCAAGCCAGCCAGTTCGTAAACCCTTTAAAAAATCAACTCAGAAAGGACGATTCCCTGGGGTTAGCTTAACCTCATCATGCTACCTCTATATACATCTGTACTTCCTTCGATCTAACTGCCATGTTCCATTCTTCTACGGTTGTTGAACGACTCCTGCAAGATCTGAAGCACCAAGAGTCCACTGTCCGTGAGGCTGCGACTCAAACACTCTGGCGGCTTTGGTTTGAACAAAAGGGTGCCATCGGCCTCCAACTGCTCCAGCGCTCCCAGGAACTGCTCAATGCTGGGGAACTGCAGGAAGCGGAGCGGGCATTAACCCATGTGATCCAGTCCATGCCGGACTTTGCCGAGGCTTGGAATCGACGCGCCGTGCTCTACTTCATGCAACGTCAATACCTCCTGGCCCTAGATGACTGCCATCAGGTGGTACGCCTGAACAAAGCACATTTTGGTGCCTGGCATGGCCTAGGCCTCTGTCACGCTGCCCTCGGCCAGTATCAAGAGGCGATCCAAGCCTTCAGGCAGGCCCTCTTGCTCCAGCCCCATTCCCTAGAAAACCAGCGGCAAATCTTAGAATGTACGGCCTGCCTCAACTAAGGAGTGGGATAAACTCCCCTTGAATAATGATCCCGCGAGGCGACACAATTGTTAATATGGTATAGGCCTTGAAGTTCTCCCTAGATTTAATTGTTGGATCCTCTTGTGAATAATTCTGTCCGGACTGTATCCGACGCAAAGCGTGCTTTTTACGGCACCCATACCCGGCCCATCAACTCGATCTACCGTCGTGTGGTGGAGGAATTGATGGTGGAGATGCATCTATTGTCCGTGCATCAAAACTTTGTCTATGACGCGCTGTATGCCCTTGGGATCACAACGACCTTCGATCGCTTCATGCAGAGCTATCGGCCCGAATCTGATGTGGCCCCGATTTTCAGTGCGCTCTGTAGTTCGGTGGGTCTAGACAGTGCCAAGGTGCGCAGTGATAGTGAGCGGCTGCTGGGCGCTCTAGCGGGGGCCAGTTGGGAGGGCCTGCTCAAGGGGGATGTCTCCGGGGAACTCGGGACGGTCATGGGCCAGGTGCAAAACAACCCTAACTTCAAGTACAGCCGTCTGTTTGCCATTGGCGCCTACCGGGTGATGGAGGAAATCGATGCCGATGCCCTCAAGGATAATGAGAAGTTTAAGACGGCGGTGGAAGCCGTTGCCACCACGTTGAAGCTGATACCCGATAAGGTTCAGAAGGATCTCGAACTGTACCGAGGCAACCTAGACAAGCTGAATGCAGCGGCGGTGGCCATCGCCGATACGATCGCGGCCGATCGCAAGAAGCGCGCTGAGCGGGAACAGGAAAGGGCAGCGGCGGCGGAAAAGGCCGAGAAGAAGGACGAAACCACGGCAGTATAGCCTCTGGTAGGGGCGCGTATCCCGCGCCCGCTATCTATGCGATCGCGGATCACCCAAAATCTATGCAATAACAAATTAAAAACCAGGGCAATCGATCGCCCTGGTTTTTATTGATTCAGTAGGTTCTGGGTTGGAGCCGCTGAAACGTTAATTGTTTGATGCAAAGGCAAGGGCGCGGGATACGCGCCCCTACCAGAATTGACTAAACCTTGGCTGCAACTTGCTTCAGGTCACCCTTGGCATACTTGCGGCTGAACTCTTCCATGCTGACCTGTTTGATCTTGCTGGCTTGACCCGCAGACCAGAACTCTTGATAGCGATCGGCACAAACCTTCTGCATGTACTTAATCGAAGGCTTCAGGAAGTGGCGAGGATCGAATTCCTCGGGCTTCGCCAACAGCGCTTCACGGACAGCAGCGGTGATCGCCAAACGGTTGTCGGTGTCGATGTTGATCTTGCGGACGCCGTTTTTGATGCCCTTTTGGATTTCTTCGACAGGCACGCCGTAGGTTTCGGGGATCGCGCCGCCCTTGGCGTTGATCAAGGCGATCAAGTCCTGGGGAACGGAGGAGGAGCCATGCATGACCAAGTGGGTGTTGGGCAGGCGCTTGTGGATCTCAGCAATCAAGCTGATCGCCAGGATTTCGCCCGTGGGTTGGCGGGTGAACTTGTAGGCACCGTGGCTGGTGCCGATCGCCACGGCCAAGGCATCCACTTGGGTACGCTCAACGAACTCAACGGCTTCATCGGGATCCGTCAAAAGCTGGGATTCATCCAGCTTGCCTTCAAAGCCGTGGCCATCTTCCGCTTCGCCCATGCCTGTTTCCAAGGAACCGAGGCAGCCGAGTTCGCCTTCGACGGATGCGCCGATGGAGTGGGCCACTTTCACAACTTCCGCTGTGACGTTGACGTTGTACTCAAAGGTGGAAGGCGTCTTGGCATCGGCACCCAAGGATCCATCCATCATGACGGAGGTGAAGTTGTTCTTGAGGGCGGTGTAGCAGGTTGCGGGCTCATTACCGTGATCCTGGTGCATCACGATGGGGATATGGGGGTAGGTTTCCACCGCCGCCAAGATCAAGTGGCGGAGGAAGTTCTCACCAGCATAGGTACGAGCACCGCGAGATGCTTGCAGAATCACGGGGCTGTCGGTTTCATGGGCAGCCTGCATGATCGATTGGATCTGCTCCATGTTGTTGACGTTGAAGGCCGGAATGCCGTAGCCATTTTCCGCCGCATGATCCAGCAGCAATCGCATAGGTACGAGCGCCATAGAGAGTCCTCCTAAAGGGTTTGGGTCCGCCAGCGGTTGTCCGCTAGCAGTGGTTGGGTAATTAAATCCTGTAATTAATCTTAAACGAATACGGGATCGACGAAGAGGAGGATTTGATAGGTAGAAATAGCCATCAGAATAACTGATAGTTATTGGGGTTTTCGATCGATTCAATCTATCAAACCTGGCCCGCTATGGTTTGCTGCACGACATCCAGGGGCAAACCCAGGGCATCGGCGATTTGCTCGGGCGTTAGTCCCAGGGCCTGGAGCTTGGGAATGGCTTGGGTTTGGGCGGATTCGGCGCGATCGGCTCGCTGTTCGGCCTGCTGGCGGCGCTGGTCTATTTCAACCGGGGACAGAAACTTCTGGCCATTGGGTGCAAACACCTCTAAATTCCCTGGCTGATGCATAAAGCGGATCCCCAAGCGAGGGCTGACCCAATTGTGCATCGTGGGAATTTCGATCAGGTGTTTACCACCGCGCTGGTAGCCCGTGAGGCGATTGCGATCGGGGTCATAGATATAGTATTCCTCCACCCCAAACCGCTCATAGAACAGGAGCTTGCGGGCCATTTCCGATGGGCGATTGCCGGGGGAGAGGACCTCAAAGACAACCTGGGGAGGGATATTGCCTTCTTTCCACTGCTGGTAGGAGCCCCGATCGCCCTTAGGCCTACCAAACGCCACCATGGTGTCGGGGGCAAGCCTGGTTTTGTTGTCGCCTTTGATTGGGTACCAGAGCAAATCACCAGCAACAAAGACATCTGGATTTGTGGCAAGGAGAATTTCTAGGTTTTCCTTAAATAGGACAATCCAGTCGAACTGCTTGGTGTTATCGGACATGGGCTGGCCGTCGGAGTCAGGATAGACAGTCAAATCCTCTATGCCGTCATCTGGCATAGCTTGGACCGGAGGATTTGTGGGGAGATTCAAAGTCTGCATATCTGACAACATTGCACAGGTCCCAACGGATTGTCTTCATCCTAACGGGATAGACCCAGGGATAGAGCCGATCGATTCTAAAGAAATGCGATCGCTCAACCGCCCTTTGCCCTGGGAGGTTTCTAAAATAACAACAGTACCCATGGGGGTGCAATCGCCTCATATCCCAACCATCACCAATCCCTATGACAACCACCCAAGAGCAAACCTATCCCCAAACCACCGATCTCGGTCCCGATGACTATGTGGTACTAGGTTTGGCCACCTGTTTCCTGAAGGAGGCGGGCGAGGTGACCCCTGTTAAGGTGCTAGAGCCCATCCCCAGCGCCTGCCTGGAAACCCTGGTCAAGGGAATCCCTACCTCCTATGAATGGGCGATCGCCACCACCCTCGGCACTATTCTCAACGCCGATGGCCCCCAACTGCCCCAGGGCATGCAGGAAGAATCGCAGCTAGGTAAGGACTTCGCCTACCGGGCCACCGCTGCGGCGCGCAGCTACAAGTCCCACCCCAATGCCTGTGAGCTCCTGCCTTTGGGCGATCGCCGATCGGACTTCAACTTCAACCTCGATCGCAAGCGGGTGCTCAATCCCAAGGACAAGCTGGTGACGGCGGCGGACAATGTCAAACAGCATGCCCATACGCACAAGGTGCTTTAGATTGGTAGAGTAGGTTTCCTGTTTGAACTGTGGCTATGTTGTATCGGGCTAAGGCGAATCTCAATCTCTATTCCTCCACGGAGCTCAACAGCCTTGCCACCCAGGCAAGGGCTGGCAGGTTATTGCGGCTGCCGCCGGAATGGGAGGTGGGGAAGGAGCCCTTGTTGGTGACGCTGGTGGAGGATGACTATCCAGCTTGGCTAAACCCGGCGGACGAAGCCAGCCTGGCCCCCACGGATGAAGCCTACCGCTATAGCCCACTGAGTGAGGCGGAAATCCAGACGCGGATCCCAGCGGTGATTGCCTTTGCCGAGGCCGCCTATAAAACCCCCAACGAGTACCTTTGGGGCGGCACTGTGGCGCCCAACTATGACTGCTCTGGTCTCATGCAGGCGGCCTTCTGGTCCGAGGGCATTCAGTTACCCAGGGATGCCTACCAGCAGGAGGGGTTTGTTCAGCCTGTGGCCCTAGAGGACTTGCAGGTGGGGGATTTGGTGTTTTTTGGTCCCGCCGAGAAGGCGAAGCATGTGGGGCTGTACCTGGGCGAGGGCCGCTATATTCATAGTTCTGGCAAGGACATTGGCCGCAATGGCATTGGCATTGACGAGCTGCGGCTCGATGGAGAGGAGGTCAGCCGCAATTATTTTTCCCAGTGGCGGACTGGGGGACGGGTGGTGGAGAGCTATCGATCGAAGCATATTAATGTTTGAAGAAAGAAGAAAGAAGAGAGAAGTTTAGTTTTTGATACCTGTGGCAGCAATGCCCCGGATGAACTGCTTTTGGCCAATCAGAAACAGACCCACCACCGGAATGGTGGTAATTGTCACTGCTGCCATCATCAGCGCCCAGTTATTGGTAAATTCCTCTTGAAACGCCGCCAGGGCCAACTGCACCGTTTGCAGCTCCGGCTTGGTCGTAAACACCAGGGGTTTGAACAGATCGTTCCATTCACCGATGAAGGTGAACAGGAAGAGGGTGACTAGGGCCGGACGGGCGAGGGGCAGTAGAACTTGCCAGAGCACCTGGAGACGATCGGCCCCATCCAGCATAGCCGCCTCCTCAAGCTCAATGGGCACCGACTGAAAAAACTGCCTCATCAGAAAAATACCAAACCCGTTGGCCGCCGTCGGCAGAATCAGTGCGCCATAGGTATTGATCAGATGGCCCGCCTTCAGCAGCAGAAAAATCGGAATCACCAACATCTGAAACGGAATCACCAAAGTCGCCAGCAAGATCAGCAGCAAACCCCGCTTGCCCCAAAACTGAAACCGGGCCAGGGCATAGCCCGCCAGGGTCGATGTGAAAATCTGCAAAGCCGTCACGCAGAGCGCCACCGCCGTCGAATTGGCAAAGGCCCGTAGAAACCCACCCCGCCGCCAAGCCTCCTCGTAGGCGGAGAGCGAAAACCCTGCCTCTGGGAAAAAAGACATGACCACCACGGCAATCAGGGGCAACAGCATGGCGATCGCCCCCACAATTAATACAAAGGTGAGCCCTGGGGCGTAATGACGTGGTTTTGACATGGGTTGTTGTTTGGGGGGGATCACCAATAGAGTCAAGTCACATAGTTGTATCAAGATTCTGCCATAGCTGGAAAACTCAGGTAATTTGCTCCGTTCATCCCTGACCAGAAGATGTACAGTGGTGGATGGGATTTCTTGTGACATATTCTTAATATTTCATTGCCCACCAGAAAACCGCAGGGTCTTTCTGGATCCATTTTTAACGATGAGGAGCGAACGATAATGCCGCAGCTTGAGGCCACGCTTGAACTCGACTTTCAAAGCGACATTTATAAGGATGCCTATAGCCGAATCAACGCTATTGTGATCGAAGGCGAAGAAGAGGCCTATGCCAACTACAACCAGCTCTCCACCTTGATGCCCAAGGACGCAGAGGAACTGGTGAAGCTGGCGAAGATGGAGTTTAAGCATAAAAAAGGGTTTGAAGCCTGCGGTAAGAATCTGAATGTTTCCCCCGACATGGGCTTTGCCCGTGAGTTTTTTGCGGCCCTCCATGGTAACTTCCAGTCAGCTGCGGCAGAGGGCAAAATTGTCACCTGCCTGCTGATTCAGTCCTTGATCATTGAATGCTTTGCGATCGCGGCCTACAACATCTACATTCCCGTAGCCGATGCCTTCGCGCGCAAGATCACCGAAGGGGTGGTCAAGGATGAATACATGCACCTAAACTACGGCGAAGAATGGCTGAAGGCTAACTTTGACACCGCCCGCGCGGAACTCGAAGAGGCCAACAAGGTCAACCTGCCCTTGGTGTGGAGCATGCTCAATCAGGTGGCTGATGATGCCAAGAAATTGGGCATGGAGCGTGAGGCCATGGTGGAAGATTTCATGATTGCCTACGGGGAAGCCCTGGCAAACATTGGCTTCACCACCCGCGACATCATGCGGATGTCTTCCTACGGGTTGGCGGCTGTGTAGCCCGTTGGCTTGAATGGCTGGATCATCCGCTTGCCTCTTCTAGGAATGATTGCCTAGGGGCATCGGATGGTCTATTTTGAGAAAGGTTTTGATGGGGCGGTTCGAACTGCCCCATTCTTACTTTTCAATGTTGCAATCCCTATATTCACTGCTGCCCATGTTCGGTCTTATCGGTCATCCCACCAGTCTTGAACACGCTCAGGCAACCGCCGATTTCCTGGGGTTTTCTGAGTATTCCAGTATGGATTTAGATTTTTGGTGCGGTGCACCACCGTTCATTGCCGATGAGATTAAGGTCACCAGTGTGACTGGGGACCAGATCGAAGGGCGCTATGTGGAATCCTGCTTCATCCCAGAAATGCTGGCCACGCGGCGCATGAAGGCCGCCACCCGCAAAATCCTTAACGCCATGGCCCACGCCCAAAAGCATGGTCTCAACATCACGGCCCTGGGGGGATTTTCGTCGATTATTTTTGAGAACTTTGAGCTGTCGCAGATCAAGCAGGTCCGCAACATGACCCTGGAGTTCGATCGCTTCACGACAGGCAATACCCACACGGCCTATATCATTGCCCGCCAAGTCGAGCAGGCTTCCAAGCAGTTGGGCATTGATTTGGGTAAGGCGACGATCGCCGTCTGCGGGGCCACTGGGGACATTGGCAGTGCGGTCTGTCGCTGGTTGAACAAGAAGCTGGATGTGGCGGAGATTTTGCTGGTGGCCCGTAATAAGGAGCGCCTGGAAGCTTTGCAGGCGGAGCTGGGTCGGGGCAAGATTATGGGCCTAGAGGAGGCGCTGCCCGAGGCGGATATTGTGGTCTGGGTGGCCAGTATGCCCCAGGGGGTGCAGATCGATGGCGATCGCCTCAAGAAGCCCTGCCTGATGATCGATGGGGGCTATCCGAAGAATATGGGCAATAAGATCCAGATGGATGGGGTCTATGTGCTCAATGGTGGGATTGTGGAGCATTCGCTGGATATTGACTGGCGGATTATGGAGACGGTGGATATTCCCCATCGGCAGTTGTTTGCCTGTTTTGCGGAGTCGATGCTGTTGGAGTTTGAGAAGTGGTATGGGAGTTTTTCCTGGGGGCGGAACATGATCACCCTGGAGAAGATGGAGATGATCGGTGGGGCTTCGGTGAAACATGGGTTTAAGCCCTTGTTGCTGCCGCTTTAAGACATACAGTGATCTCAAATCCACCCCGCAAGAACCCGAACTTTTTTAGGGGGTTTGTGGGTGGTATGGTGTTTTGGCTTCAAAATCTTGGAATGTAGAGTTGGGATTGGTGGCTATGTTGAAGGTACTTGTTTCTGATCCGATCGACCAAGCAGGAATTGATATTCTGTCCCAGGTTGCGACTGTTGATGTAAAGACAGATTTGACCCCCGAGCAATTGGTGGGAGCGATCGCCGACTACGATGCGCTGATGATTCGATCGGGTACCCGCGTCACCAGTGAGGTGATTGAGGCCAGCAAAAAACTGAAGATCATTGGCCGGGCCGGGGTCGGTGTGGACAATGTGGATGTGCCAGCGGCGACCAGACGCGGGATTTTAGTAGTCAATTCCCCCGAGGGGAATACGATCGCCGCCGCCGAGCATACCCTGGCGATGATGATGGCGATGTCGCGCTATATCCCCGAGGCCAATCGCTCCATGAAGGAGGGTAAATGGGATCGCAAGAGTTTCACGGGGGTTGAGGTTTATAAAAAAACCTTGGGTATCGTGGGCCTCGGCAAGATCGGTGCCCATGTGGCCACCGTCGCCAAGGCCATGGGCATGAACCTGCTGGCCTTTGACCCGTTTATTTCCGCCGAGCGGGCCGAGCAGATTGGCTGTCAGTTGGTGGATATGGATGCCCTGCTGCGGGAGTCGGACTACATCACGCTGCATATTCCCAAGACGCCAGAGACGACGAATCTGATTAATGAAGAATCGATCGCCAAGATGAAGCCCACGGCCCGGATCATCAACTGTGCCCGAGGCGGGGTGATCAACGAGGAAGCCCTGGCCAAGGCCCTGGCCGAAGGTCGGATTGGCGGGGCGGCATTGGATGTGTTTGACGCCGAACCCTTGGGGGAATCGCCTTTGCGGGGTTTGGGTAAGGAAATGGTGCTGACGCCTCACCTGGGGGCCTCTACGGAGGAAGCCCAGGAGAAGGTTGCCGTGGATGTGGCGGAGCAGATCCGCGATGTTTTACTCGGCAAGTCGGCGCGATCGGCGGTGAATATTCCAGGGCTGCGATCGGACGTGATGGAAAAACTCAAGCCCTACCTGGACCTGGCGGAAACCCTGGGCAACCTGGTGGGTCAGCTAGCGGGGGGCCGGATCGAGTCCCTGACGATTACCCTACGGGGCGATTTGGCCACAAACCAGGGTCAGCCGATCATCATCGCGGCCCTCAAGGGTCTGCTCTCCCATGCGTTGCAGGAGCGGGTCAACTATGTGAATGCGACGATCGAGGCCAAGGATCGCGGCATCCACATCACGGAAATCCGCGATGAGACCAGCCCGGACTACTCTGGATCCCTACAGCTCTCGGCCAAGGGCACCCTCGGTGAGCATTCCGTGGCCGGGGCACTGCTAGGCAACCGGGAAATTCATATCACCAGCCTGGATGAGTTTCCGATCAATGTGCCGCCCTCGAAGCACATGCTATTCACCCGTCACCAGGACATGCCGGGCATCATCGGCAAGATTGGCTCCCTGCTCGGTGGATTCAACGTCAATATTGCAAGCATGCAGGTCGGTCGCAAGATCGTCCGGGGCGATGCGGTGATGGTGTTGAGCCTGGATGATCCACTGCCGGAAAAGATACTCGGTGAGATTAAGAAAGAAGGCGGCATTCGCGATGCCTACACGGTGACCCTGTAGTTTAGACGTAGTTTAGACATCGGCGATCGCACAATTCAATAGGTCAGGCGAATGGGGAAGAGCTGGTGGGAAATACAGGTGCAGTGCGCAGACTGCCTGGAAGAGTCCATGTTTTGGCGACTGGAGACCTTTGGCTGCGAAGGGATGGTCAGCGAACGCAAGGGCAATACCCTGGCGGTGACGGCCTACTATCCCCAGATGGAGGCCCAGGTGCTGGATCTGGCGGCTCTTGCCCTCTCGATTCGCCAGGATGCCCTCTGCATGGGCCAGGAGGCCCCGGTGGTCACCTGGGAGCTGATCGCTGAACAGGACTGGTCCACGAGCTGGAAGGACAAGTGGGAAACCACTTCTATCGGCGATCGCTTCCTGATCCACCCCATTTGGCTACCGGAACCGGAGGCGGGCGATCGGGTCATCCTGCGTTTGGAGCCGGGTGTGGCCTTTGGCACCGGAGCCCATGCCACCACCCAGCTCTGCCTAGAAGCCCTGGAGATGCGACTCGGCGAGGATCCGGGATCGCAAACCATCGTGGATGTGGGCTGCGGCTCGGGCATCCTGTCCGTAGGTGCCTTACTCCTAGGCGCAAAACAGCTCTATGCGGTGGATAACGATCCGCTGGCGATCAAGGCAACGAAGGAAAATATTGAGCTGAATCATTTGGACCCAGCCCGGCTGATCGTTGACGAGGGCAGTGTAGAGACCTTAGTCAAGATGGTGCCGGAGCCCGTGGAGGGAATTGTCTGTAATATTTTGGCCCATGTGATCGTGGACCTGATTCCCCAGTGGGAGCCCATGGTCAAACCCACGACCTGGGGGATTTTGAGTGGCATTTTGCTGGACCAGGCCAAGCTGGTGGCGGAGGCCCTGGAGAAGCATGGGTGGTTTGTGGCGGCGC
Organism: Alkalinema sp. RU_4_3; assembly: GCA_012031975.1. Classification (GTDB taxonomy): domain Bacteria; phylum Cyanobacteriota; class Cyanobacteriia; order Leptolyngbyales; family Leptolyngbyaceae; genus JAAUSA01. Next base: position 41,577 of record JAAUSA010000008.1, read on the forward strand.
TTTGGAAGCGGGGGGATTGGGTTTGTTTGAATATTCGGAGAATGTAAGAAGTGTGAAGTCGGAGCGCTGAACGCTGAAAATTTTTCTGACTTCAGCGTTCAGCGTTCGACTTCCGCCTTAGTTTTTCCCATCCCCCAACTAGCGAGTATCATGGGCTGAACAGTTGGGGCATCCCAATCAAATATTCAGACTTCATGGTGGCGGAGGGTTTTGCGGATGTGGTTTTCTCCTGTGGTGCGATCGATCGCGCTGATTAGTTTATTGGCTGGGGCGGCCACCAAGGTGATGGCTGAGGACAATTCCCCCAAGCCGTCCCCCACGCCAACTGCAACACCCTCAACGCCTGTGCCCTTCTATCCGCCCCAGGCTCCGCCACCCGCTGCACCGCCGCTACCGACGGAGCGCACGAACCAAGAGGCGGCTCCGGAAATTGACTATCGCGTCACAGCTTTGCAGCGGGACTACACTGGCAACCTTTGGGTCGGTGGCTGGCAAGGCTTGGCACAGATCGATCCAAACAATGGCCGCGTCATGAAGCGGGTGGTAGTCCCTGGCGGTCAGGTGACGGCCTTAGCCGAAGACAAGTCGCGGCGGATTTGGGTCGGCACCCAGGAAGGGCTGTGGCGCGTGGACAGCCGCACCAAGGAAATCACAGCGGCGAATTACACCCTGCCCTCGAACCGAATTCTTTCTTTGCTCGTTGATGCGCGGGGTTATTTGTGGGTGGGCACCGATCGCGGCCTCGCTCTAATCAGCCCCGACAAGGGTTTGCTCATGACCACGGTACAGAACTTACCTGGTGTGAGCGCCAACGCTCTGGCCTTAGATGCCAGACAGCAAAGGCTTTGGGTTGGCACCTTAGAAGGTGTGGTTCAAGTCGATACGGCCAACGGGATTGTCCGCTATCACATTAGCGATTTTCCCGGTGGGACTGTGCAGGCTTTGGCGATCGATCCAACAGGCAGACTCTGGGCTTCGACTCCCAGCGGCATGGTCACGGTGGATACGAAAAAACGCCAGATTATTAGCACCGTGGAAACCTTGAAGGGCCGGAATATTCAGGGGTTTAAGCCCGATCGCGCGGGCAGTCTGTGGCTGGCGACCAGTGCGGGGCTATTGCGGTTCAATCCAGCGGATGGGGCATTGCTCGGTCAGGTGGCGGGGTTGCCGAGCGATCGGGTGTTGACGGTGGCACCGGATGCGGGGAACAAGCTGTGGGTCGGCACGACGGAGGGGTTGGCTTGGGTGAGCTATAAGACCTTTAAGAGTCAGCCCATGATACGTTTGGGCCTGTGGTGGGGCGGTGATTCATGGTGGTTTCGATCGCACAGTTCACTGAATACAAACGTCAAAACCGCAAGATCTCGGTGCTGACGGCCTGGGATGCGGTGTTTGCTGCCATCCTTGATGAGGCGGGTGTGGATCTGATTCTGGTGGGGGATTCCCTGGCCATGGTGGCCCTGGGGCATCCGACGACTTTGCCGATCGATCTAGGTGACATGATTCACCATGCCCAGGCGGTGACGCGGGTGGTGAAAAAAACGCCTGTGGTGGTCGATCTGCCGTTTATGGCCTACCAATTGGGTTGGCAGCAGGCGTTAGAATCCTCGGGCCGAGTCCTGAAGGAAACCAATGCCCAAGCGGTGAAACTTGAAGGCGGCTATCCCGAAATGGCGGAGACCATTCGGCGGATTGTTCAGGCGGGGATTCCGGTCATGGGCCACGTTGGCCTGACGCCGCAGTCGGTGCAGCAGTTGGGGTTTAAGCAGCAGGGCAAGTCGGAACAAGAGGCCGATCGCATCCTCCAGGAAGCGGTGGCGATCGAAACAGCGGGGGCCTTTGCCATAGTACTCGAACATATTCCGGGGCCGTTGGCAGCGAGAATTACGGAAAAGCTGTCGATTCCGACCATAGGCATTGGGGCGGGCCGGGATTGTGATGGCCAGGTGCTCGTGACCACGGACCTTCTGGGGTTGGGGTCTTGGAAACCACCGTTTGCCAAAGCCTATGTGGATCTGCGCCTCCAGGTCAAACAGGCGGTTCAAGCTTTTGGAGAAGAAATTAGGGATGGGTCGTTTCCGGGATAATGGAGGCGGCGAAAAAAGAAGGTTCCCTAATGGTTGTTGACAACGAAACATCGGTGCAGCGGATTCTCGATCGCGCCCTCAATCATCAAGACCTCACCCCCGCAGAAGGTCTGACCCTCCTGACCACCACTGATCCAAACGCCATCGAAGCGATCCGCGCTACAGCCGACCAACTCCGCAAAGCCCAATCCGGCGACACCGTCAGCTACATCATCAACCGCAACGTCAACTACACCAACATCTGCGAACAGCACTGCAGCTTCTGCGCCTTCCGCCGTGACGAAGGAGAGGAAGGGGCCTACTGGTTGGAGTGGGGAGCGATCGCCCACAAGGCCCAGGAAGCCGAGGCCCTCGGTGCTACGGAAATCTGCATGCAGGGTGGTTTGAACCCAGCGGCGAAGGAGAATGGCAGCTCCCTTGGGCATTATTTGAAACTCCTCGAAACCGTCCGTGAAGCCGCCCCAAGTCTGCATATCCATGCCTTCTCACCCCAGGAAGTGGAGTTTATCGCCCGCCAGGATGGATTGTCGTTCAAAACGACGATCGAATCCCTCAGAGATGCGGGGGTTGGTTCCCTACCAGGCACAGCGGCGGAGGTCTTGGACGATCGCATTCGCCAGATCATCTGCCCTGAAAAAATCAACTCAGCGACCTGGTGTGAAATCGTCACCACGGCCCACGCCTGCGGCCTGCCCACCACCAGCACCATGCTCTGCGGCCATATCGAAACCCCGGCCCAGCAGATCGCCCACCTCGATCAGCTCCGACAGATCCAACAGCAGGCCGTACAAAACGACCATTCCGGCATCAGCGAATTCATCCTCCTGCCCTTCGTCGGCCAAGAGGCCCCCAAACCCATGCGCAAACGGGTGGGCCGCGATCAGCCTGTGCTGGAAACTACCCTTCACCTGACCGCCGTCTCCCGCATCTACCTCGGCAACTGGATTACCAATCACCAGCCCAGTTGGGTCAAGCTGGGTCTCGACGGTGCCACGGAAGCCCTGCGCTGGGGCTGCAACGACATCGGTGGCACCCTGATGGAGGAACATATTACGAGTATGGCGGGGGCGATCGGCGGCACGGGCAAAACCGTGGTGGAATTGCAGCGGGCGATTGAGGGGATCGATCGGCCCTATCGGGAACGGACAACACTCTATGGCAACCCCAATTAAACCCACGCATCCCAAGCGATTTCTGTTAAATTGACAGTCGGCTCCCTAACGCGCGTCAACCATCCCCCATGCAAGCCCTCAAGCCCCTACCGAGCAAAGCCAAACAACTCCTCACCCAATATCCCCTCCTCGCACCGATCACAGGCAGCTTGCTGTTGGTCGCCGGGGGCGCGGGTATCTTTTGGCTACTCACCCGGAGCACCTTCACACCGGGCACCATGCCCACGGGCGCCAATATCGTCCCCCAGGACGCCCTACTCGTACTCACCGTCAGCACCGAACCCGACCAATGGCGGACCCTGCGTCGCTTCGGCTCCCCCACCAGCCAACAGGCCTTCGACCAAACCCTCGCAGGACTTCGAGAGCAGATCTTCACCAGCAACGGCCTCGACTACGAAACCGACATCCAACCCTGGATCGGCAGCGAAATCACCATCGCCCAGCTCTCCCCCCAGTCCGAACTCGCCCCCCCCGAAGGATCAATACCCAACGCCATCAGCCCCCAGCCCATGGTCGCCGTCCTACCAATACGCGATCCCCTCAAGGCCAAAAGCACCTTCGACCAGCCCCGCGAACTGCCCGGCCGCAAATGGTCCGAACGCAAATACAAGGACATTCAAATCCGCGAAGCCCAGGTCCAGGATCTTTCCAAACCCCTGACTGCACTTCAGGTCGCTGTTCTGAACAACAACCTACTCGTGATCGCCAACAGCAGCCGATCGATCGAGCAGGCCATCGACACCTTCCGCGACAGCAAAAAATCCCTCGCCGCCACCCCCGGCTACAGCCAAGCCCTGGGCCAGGTTCAGACAGAACGGCCCTTCTTCAGCCTCTACCGCAACATCCCCGCCAGCATCACCAGCGCTAGCGTCAACCTGGATCAAAAACTCAGCGCCGCTAACCAAGATTGGGTCAAGCAAAGCCAGGGCTGGACCACGGTCGCCACCCTCGAATCCAACGGCATCACCCTGCGCAACATCGCCTGGCTAAAACCCGACAGCAAACGCAAATTTGCGGTTAAAAACACCGCGAAAATCCTGCCCGATCGCCTGCCCGCCGAAACGATCGCCATGTTCTCCGGCAGCGACTTCCAGCAATTCTGGGCCGACTATCGCCAGGACTACTTCACCTATCCGATCCAGCCGATCAACCCGGAGATCTTCTCCGAAGGCATCGAAAAATCCATCGGCATGAGTTGGGAAAAGGACTTCCTTCCCTGGATGAAGGGGGAATTTGCCCTAGGACTGGTGCCCTCCCCGGACCAACAGTCCCTGAGTGTCCTGCTGATGGCCCAGACAAGCAATCGCCGCGCCGCTGAGGCTGTCCTGAAAAAACTCGATGGGGCGATGCTCGAACGCAAAAAAAATAAGGTCGAAGCCGAAAAACTCGAAGGCCTCGCCGTCACCAGCTGGAGCGATCCGGCCACCGGAGCCAAAACCACCCACGGCTGGCTCAACGACAACGTCGTATTTCTCTTACTCGGTCCTTCGATCGCCAAAACATTCATCCCCTCTCCCCCCTCCCCCCTCGGCCAGCAGCGCCCCCTTCAAGCAGGCTCCACCAATCGCCCCGAAACCCCCGTCAACGGCCACTTCTACACCAACTTCGAGCGCACCTTCAGCTACCCCAAACTGCCTGCGGCCCTGCAATGGCTCGAACCCTACCGCCCTTGGCTCGACGGTATCCAATCTGTTGGCCTTACCGCCGTCAATCAAACCGATCGCAGCAGCAGCTTCGACATCCGCGCCATCCTCAAGCGCGGCCAGGAACCCGGACCACTGCCTAGCTTTAGTCCCAGCCCAAAACCCAGCCCAAAACCCAGCCCAAAACCCAGTGCAAAACCCTAATGCCATGAACGATCGCATTCAACTTTCAGACATTCGTTGCTACGGCTACGTAGGCTTTCTGCCAGAAGAGCAGGTCCTGGGGCAGTGGTTTATTGTCGATCTGGGGATTGAAGTGGATTTGGCGGCGGCCGGGCAGTCCGATGACCTGGGGGATACCCTGGACTATCGGGCGGTAATCGATCGCACCAAAACCCTCGTCAAGACAGCGAAGTTTGCCCTCGTTGAGCGGCTGGCCCAGGCGATCGCCGACGAGATTTTGGGGTTTTCGCAGGTACAGCGGGTGAATGTGCGGCTGCATAAGCCCTCGGCCCCGATTCCAGAGTTTGGCGGGGGGATTACGATCGACATTACGCGCGCTAGGACCTAGGCTGGTAGTAGGCTTTTTCTAAAACATTTTTGTTAAAAACCCCATGAAATATCTGGTTGCTGTACTAAAAGATCGCAATGCGGCAGAGGTTGCCTATACAAAGCTGGAGACCCAGGGGTTGGCATTGCAGGATATTGGCATTGTGGGGCGGGGGTTTCGATCGATCGAGGACTATACGATTTTGGACCCGAGCGAGAACGCCCGACGGCAGTCCCGGATGATGGCCCTATGGCTGACCCCCTTTGGTTTTGGAGGCGGGATTGTATTCACTTTGATGACCCAGCTAGACACCTTCGCCTGGGCAGGCCCAACGGGTAACTATTTAGTAGGCGGTTTGGCCGGAGCGATGTCCGGGTTAATGGGCAGTGTCGTCGCCGGAGGCGGAACAAGTTTGTTATTTGGGGGCAAAGAAGGGATGCCCCTCAGGGAGCACTTGAAACTGGGGCGGTATTTAGTCGTGGCGCGAGGCAGCGAAGGAACCTTGAGGAAAGCCATTCCAGTCCTAGAAGGCACCATAGATTTAGAGACATTAAAAAGTTTCGCCGACGAAGCCGATGATTAATTTTTAGGTCAAACCTCTGGTAGGGGCGCGTTTCCCGCGCCCTTAACCCCCGCGATCACCGAAAAACCGCCAAACCCCCAAAAGGATTCAGCGGTTTTTCAGCATTTAAACCCAAACCTAACCCTGACGATCCGGCACCACCACCACCGGCATCTCCAGCCTAGCCAAAGCCTTCGCCTGAGCCGTCTTAGCGATCGAAGCCTGCAAAATCGGCGTCCTCTGCACCGCACTATTCGTCAGCAAAAACAGCGGATTCGACAAAATCCCCAGAATCGAAGTCGCGATCAAAGCCCCAACCATTCCAACCTGCAAAGGCCGTAGTCCCGGCAACGTCCAATTGATTTCGGGGTAGTTTTTCACAGCATCCGACATCTCATCCGGCTCCTTCACCACCATCATCTTCACCACACGAATGTAGTAATAGATCGAAATCACACTGGTCACCAGACCCAGCAGCACAAGGCCATAGGCCCCAGCCTGCCAGCCCGCCCAGAACAGATACAGCTTACCGAAGAAGCCCACCATCGGCGGAATCCCACCGAGGGAGAGCAGGAAGACCGAAAGGGCGAGGGTCATCAGCGGGTCTTTCTGGTAGAGACCCGAGTATTCGCTAATTTGGTCCGTCCCGGTGCGCAATGCAAACAGAATCACGCAGGCAAACGCCCCCAGATTCATAAACAAGTAAGCAATCAGGTAGAACATCATGCTGGCGTAGCCCGCTTCGCTGCCGACCACCAGACCGATCATGATGAAGCCCGCCTGTCCGATCGAAGAATAGGCCAACAGCCGCTTCATACTCGTCTGAGCCAGCGCCACCACATTCCCCAGCACCATACTCAAAATCGCCAGCGCCGTCATCACAAAATGCCATTCCTCCGTCACCGCCGGGAAAGCCGTCACCAGCAATCTGATCGCCAACGCAAACCCCGCCGCCTTCGAACCCACGGACAAAAAGGCCACCACAGGCGTCGGCGACCCCTCATAGACATCCGGCGTCCACTGGTGAAACGGCACCGCCGCAATCTTGAAAGCAATCCCCGCAATAGCAAACACCAAAGCCACCACCAGCCCCAAAGACTGACCGAGATTCGCCTGGGCGATCTGCGCCGCAATTTCCGGCAGCTTCGTATGGCCCCCGGACAACCCATAGAGCAGCGAAGAGCCGTACAGGAAGATCGCCGAACTAGAAGCCCCAATCAGCAAATACTTCAGAGCCGCCTCATTGGACCTAGGATCGCGCTTCGTATAGCCCGTCAGCAAGTAAGACGAAATACTCAGCGTCTCCAGGGCAATAAACACCATGACCAACTCATTGGCCCCGGATAGAAACATCCCGCCCAGGGTCGCCGTCAACAGAATCGCGATGAACTCTGGCAGAGCTGTCCCAGACTGTTCGACATAGCGCATGGACATCAGAAGAGTCCCTGCCGCCGAGAGCGCCACAATGCCGCGAAACACAATGCTCAGGGCATCGCCATCAAAGGCACCCAAAAAGCCGATCGTGTCCGAACTGTCCCACTGCAGATAGAGCGCAACCACAGCGGCCAACAGTCCAGCGATCGCCGCATAGGGTGTCCAGCGGGTAGCACGGGCGCGGCCCACAATTAGATCACCGACAAGCACAACCATGATCGTGGCGATCACAATTCCTTCCGGGAGAATCGTCCCCGCGTTCAGCTGCGAGGCAAGCGTTGCAAAATCCATAGGCGACGGGCCGATAAAAGCGTCCGATTAAATATCTCTGCCCTTGATTTTACAGTGCATCTAGTCCCACAAGCCTTGAGATTTACTTGGTTTTCTATCAGGAACAACGTATGGTCTCCGCCTGGGACAGGGGTGGCTGGTCTGGCGCCTTCAACCAGCGGCAGGCCGCCTTCAAACTTTGCTCGATCTGGGGTAGCAAGGCCAGGGAAATCAGTTGGGCAGGCCGATCGCCATAGATCACCAGCAACTGCGCCCCATTCGGACTAAAGCTGATCTGCCGGGGCACCTCGGGCAACCGCACCATGGGTTGCAACCCCCCAGCCTGGGTCCAGAAACCCAATCTGTTCTCCATATCCACCACCGCCAGTTTCTCGCCCTCTGGACTCCAGGCCAAGACCCTGGCGACAAAGGGCAGCACATCCGCTCCGGCGGTCATTTCCTCGGTCACTGCCACCGCTAGCTTCTCACCCTGGGCATCCCAATCGATCGCCCTTGTCGGCGTGGTAAACAGATGGCTCTGGGCCTGACCATCGGCTTTCCAGAGACTGACGCCCTCGCTGCCCGCGAGGGCAAAGCTGCGATTGTGGGGATGGAAGGCCACGGAATGGTTACTTTGCCTATTAGCAGCGGGCAAAAATTGCTTGGAGTAGAGATTGAATTTGCGATCATTTTCCCAGCGCCATAGGTTGACTTCGCCCAGATTGCTGACGGCCAAGAGGGTTTTGCTCTCGGGCTGCCAGGCGAGATTGGTGAGGGCCGATTGGGTCAGGGCACCGATCGGCTGCCAGTTCGTGGGTTTGTCCATGCTGAGTCGCCAGGCGCGGCCTTTGTCACTGCCGACCACTAGCATCTGACCCTCACTACTCCAGGTCAGGGTCGTCAAGGGTTCCGCCAATTGCCAGCGCTGGCGCAGTTTGCCCTCTCGGTCCCAGAGCACCACGGTCCCCTGGCGACTGACGGCGGCCAAATGTTGACCATCGGGCTGGAAGGCTGCTGCGGTGATCCCCTGGGCTAGCTCGGGCAGTGACTGCCGCTAGCAGGCCATTGGGGAGGCCCTCTAGTAAAATTTCATGGTATTGCTGGCGGTAGGGCTCGATCGGTCGATTGAGCGATCGCCGCAATTGATCCGCCTTGAGCAGCGCGAGAATCGCCGCGCGCGGATCTTGGGGGAGCTGGGCCTGGGCCTGGGTCAGGGTACTGTCGAGCAGTTGAAGGCGCAACTGGTCAATCTCCTGGGACTGCCGATAGCCGCACATCCCCAAACAACTCAACAGTCCCAGCCCCAGCAGGCCTAGGCTGGCTTTGCGGATATTCCAGGGTTTCGAGG
>JAAUSA010000359.1 GCA_012031975.1 Alkalinema sp. RU_4_3
GCACAGCCATTAGTCTCTCGTCCTGATGGGCTTTAAGTCAATTAAATCAGTGGGTTAGCCTCAATTTGGTGAATCTGACCACCGCCACCCACATACCACCAGCTTTTTGTCAATGCGTAAGTCCTAATATTGCTAGAATGTTGCTGTAGCGAGGGTATTCATACTATGCCTATCACACTTTCTCTGACGCCAGAAATGGAGCAGTCTCTTGCTGAAGGTGCCCTGGAGCAGGGGCTTTCGAGGGAGGATTATGCGCTGCAATTGCTGGCGAGGGCTATGCCGGGTGCGAGGGTTAATGGGAAGCTGGCTAGGTTGCTTCAGAGTTGGGTGGATGAGGAGGATGGAGAGGAGCAGCAAGAGACTGGGGATTATTTGATTCAGGTTTTGGATGAGGATCGATTGAGCGATCGGCCTTTGTATCCTGAAGCAATGAAGGGGGTTTCGTGGTGAGTCGGGTTGGGCGAGGCAGCAGGGGCAGCCTACGGCGGGGAGTAAGACGATCGATGCTGATGTGATTTTGGTGGCTCAGGCGATGGCATTTCAGGCTGATGATGCGGTGATTGCGACGACGAATGTGGGGCATTTGTCGAGGTTCTTTCCGGCTGATCTTTGGCAGAATATTCAGCTTTGATGTCGTCAATGAGTGATTATGATGAAGGTTTTCTCTGATTAGGGGGCTTGGCGACATAGTCACCACTTTTTAATGCTTCTCGAAAACGTTTTAAGGCTGCATCAGAATATTTATGAACTTCGCAAGTTTTGCCAGTTCTAATTGTTGTATGAAACTCGGTGTTACTCCGAATATGCAATAAAGTCACCATCTTCTGCACATCATAAAGCCGGATATTCAGCTCATCTGCCACCATTTGGCTGGTATAGCGGTAAAAGTCATCGGAAGCGATATTCACCTTTGCCAGGGCCAAATCAGAATCTTGATCGCTAGTTGTAAAGCACAGAGCCGCATCTTCTACTTCGCCACGTTTTACCGCATCAAAATGATCCATCATGCGGTTAATACTGGTTTCAAGGCGCGTCATTTTTGCCGTCACCTTTTCATCCACAACATCCGCTAGCATTTCCCGCAAAACGGCTGGACTTACCGCAATCATATGCTGTGGATCAATTCGACTACCGCGCCGTTGAATTTCTTTGGCACTACTCAGGGGAATCGGCGATTGAGAATCTAAGGCCATCGCGGGATACCAAAAACTAGGCTGACTGTCGAGTAGCTTCTTTCTCAGCAAGACGCAATTGGATCTGCGCCTGGAAGCTGGAAGCGACTTCCTCAATTTCCTCTCGTGATAACACATTCCCAAGCTGATCGTACAGAAGATCTATAAACTTCACCTGATCGACAGGATGCAACGCCAGCTCCATCACCTTTCCTAGATGGATCCCATAGTCCGGCCCCGCACTAATATCACAGCCAGCCTCCCTCTCAAGCCTAGCCATCGCCCTTGCTTTCGCCTCAGAAACCTTGAACTCCATAAACTGCTCCTCCTTTGGACATTATTTAACCACTAGATTCCGCATTCACTCAACATATTCTTCCCACCAATCATCCTTCGGCAGGTACCACTCGAAATAGCGCAACCCCTCCCTCTCGTCATCAATCCCCTCATCCAACATCCCCATCTTCCTATAAAACCCCTCCGCACTCGGTAATGAATGTAACCCCACCAGCCCCCAACCCCAATGCATTGCTCCGAAACTGCGCAAAATCCAGCAAAGTCGTCCCCACACCTTCCAACCCCATTGGTTCTAGGTTCGATGCCCGGTTCCAAGGGGCCGTTGCCAACGAATGCACATACACCAATCGGCGATCTGGATCCACTTTCGATCGATGGCCCCCTGTCATAATCAGCATCATTCCCTGTGTCAACTGCCCATACTCGATCGCATAGCCCTCATAGATCGTGTTATCCCGCTGCAAGTAAATCCGCTTTTTCTGCGCCCAATCCCAATATTGGTCGTCATCTGCTGACGTTCTCAGACGCTCCTTCCAGAACGTCTCAAAATCATCGATATGCTTCGGTGTTAAATTCACCAACCACCCCATCACCCCAACTTCATCCTCTGTCCGATTCAACGGCACCTCAATCCGCACTTCTACCATCGATCACCTCCTACCATGCAAGAAACCTAAGTACACTGCACTACCTGTATAACTATAGTACAAAAGTATTTTAGTTTTCAATAATTTACAGAATCTTCACTCGATCCCCTGAAAAATGAAGCCTGATTAGCAGCAATTCCTTCAACCAGAAGTAAATTAAAGGGTGGACGCTTCTCAGCTTCAAATTCTACCATTGGTCATGGCTACCATTTAAGCCGGGACAGTCTGCCTAGATTCGATCCCAGCTCATGCTTTCTACTGGATCTTCTGTGAAAGGACCTCGGTGGCTGCCTGAAAACACTTGAGTCGCTACACTAGATGTAGTGACCCTCCACGGGAGATCCACCAGTAGACCTATAAAATGTCTACGGCATGTGGGATTAGTCTGCCTAGAACAAGATAAGTATTGTAGGATGTCCCTTGAGCTAATTTTCATGCGAGATTAAATGGTTTTGGATGAGATTGAACTTCTAAACTATTACTCAATCAAATTTTCTCGATTGCGGGTTGACCGTTCTCGGGGGATCGCTCCGCACAAACCAATTTTAGTTTTATCGGTTATCCATCTGATTCAAGAAGGCCATATCTCCCATAACCGTATTGATCTCTCTAGAGATCTGATCGCAACCTTTGAAAATATATGGACATATTTAGGTTCAGAAACTCACAACCCGGATATATCGCGTCCGTTCTTCCACCTGCGGGGGGATAAGTTCTGGCACCATATACCTAATGCTGGTTTTAGGAAGGTAATCGTATCAAAAATTAAATTGAAAACTTTGGAGGAAGTTAATAAAGTTGTTAAGTATGCTCAAGTTGATGACGCTTTATTTGAACTACTGCAAAACCCGCGAGATCGTGAAGCATTGACTAATATTCTAGTCCAGAAATGGTTTAAACACAAAATTGATCAATATCGAAAACTTTTGGAGGGTTGGGAATTATGCTAAAAGAGTAACTACTCAGGCTTAAGAAAATGAAAAAGAATCCAGTTCTTATGAATGAGTAGAGTAAAGTCATAAAGATTCATAAGACAGGAGAGCCCTTTGCCTCAACAAACACCGCCAACGAGCATGAGTCG
>JAAUSA010000122.1 GCA_012031975.1 Alkalinema sp. RU_4_3
TCCGCCTCACCTCCCCACCCAGCCCGATCCGAAACTCCCACCCAAGCCACCAACAGCCAACCGCCCCCGGTCCCCAGCCAAGTCGCCAGATTCACGCTCCCTGTACGCCCATCACTGACTAAAAACCCCTGAGCCGCATTCAGAATCGCCACAAATAATGGCTGTAAAGTACAGACCAGCAACACAGGCCGAATGCGATCGATCAATTCCGGATCGCTGCCAATAAACCCCCGAATCAGCAGATTCCCCCAGGGCGTTGTCGCCATCAACAGCAGCACCAAGGAGCAAGTTCCACCCACGCTGAGCGTAAACTTCAGTAATCGGCGATCGGACAGCCTATGCCGATATTTAATAATCATCTGCTGCACCATCCGTGTCGAATTCGCGATCACCACCACCATCCCCCAAGCCGCAGGCCAGGCCGCCAGGGCCAAATTGGCATCATAGGACCGAGCAATCAAACCCACCAGCAAGGTCCGCCCACCCCAAGCTACCATCATCGAATAAGCATTCGGTTGTTAGATTTTCGGTTGATTTGAGAGATTACCTGCCGAATGCTTCGCCCCTACGATGCGGGACAACCAACCATATGGGACAACCAACTATTGCGGCATACCTACGATCGCACAATCCTTTTCGCCAATCCCAATCTCTTCAACACCACGATCGCCCACCAAGTCATATCCACTTCCCACCAGCGCAAGCCCGCTTTTGCCACGTTGGGCCTTGCATGGTGATTATTATGCCAGCCTTCGCCATAGGTCAGGATCGCTGCCCACCAAAGGTTTCGTGAACCATCCTCGACTTTGAAATTCTGATAGCCAAGGCAATGGGTGGCTGAATTGATTAACCAGGTGCTGTGCCACAATAAGACCGATCGCACAAAAATTCCATAGATTACAAAGGACCATCCACCCAACGCAAACAATAGTAAACCTAATGGAACCTGCAATAGTAAGAAATTGCGATCGAGCCAGCGATAATACCGCTGTTTTACCAAATCCGGTGCGAACTTCTTATATTGATCAACATCGAAAAACTTCTGATCGGGATACAAAATCCACAGCATGTGACTCCACCAAAAGCCCCGACTGGCAGCGTAGGGATCGCGATCGACATCTTCCGTATGATTATGGTGCGATCGATGGCCCGATACCCAGAAAATAGGTCCACCTTGCAAGGCTAAAGCACCGATCGTCACCAGAATATATTCCAACCAACGCGGGACTTGAAAACTCCGGTGGGTCAGCAACCGATGGTAGGTCATGCAAATGCCAATCCCGCCGCAGAGCCAATGTAGAAAGACCGAAACGCCCAAGGCCTGCCAGGAAAAACACCAAAATCCGGCTATAGCCAACCCATGCATTACGGCAAAAAAGGCCGCAGTAGACCATGAAAAACGTTGCTCTGACTTTGTCGCAGTGAAAGACCTTGTCATATTGGATCTGCCTCAAAAAACTTGTTGGTCACAAAAACTTGTTGATCGCAAACTCCGCTTCGATCGCCTATACTCAAAGGGCAGATGCAAGTGGCGCTTACATCTCTACCATAACAGCCCTTTTCTAAAAGTGCAAGTGGCACTTACATTTTTCCCATGGCCCAGCCCAAACCCTCCACCAAAGCCCGTTTAGCCACTGCTGCCCTGGAACTGTTCATTGAGCAGGGGATCCCAGCCACCACGACCAAGGCGATCGCCGAACGGGCCGAGGTCAATGAGGTCACCCTGTTCCGCCACTTTGGCAACAAGAACGGCCTGCTGCTGGCTATCCTGGCCGACTTCGCGCCTTCCCTAGAAGCCTCCCCTGCCCCCCTTGCCGAAACCCTGGAGACCTATGGCCGCCATGCCCTTCGGGAGATCGATCGCCTCCAAAACCTAATCCATTCCCTGATTGGAGAGGCCAACCAGTCCCCCGCCGAAACCCGCCAGGCCCTTAGAGAGAGTTTGCAGCAAATCAATCAGCAGTTGGCGGCGGGGCTCACGGAGGCGATCGCCCCCACCAGAGCCACTTCGCCCCCGAAACCCTAGCGGCCCTGCTCCACAGCCTCCTGCTTGGCCATGCCCTGATCAAAACCACGAGCGATCTCACCCAAGCAGACTTCCTTAGCAACGTCATCACGCTGTTTTTGAACGGGGCGATCGTCGGGGAACCCACTGCGATCCAGCCCGTTCCACCCATCAACGATCTCCCCGCCGCCCTGGTGCACACCATCCTCCAACGCGCCCAAAAACTCGGTCGCCAACCCTATGCCTTCGCCTACAGCCTCCTTGCCACAGGCATCTCCCCCACAGAACTCCTCCATCTAAAACGCCACCACTACATTCCCAACCCCGACCAACATCTACTCCAAATCAACCAAGGCACCCCCCGCCAGGTCCCCCTCAACCAATGGATCGCCAGCAAACGCTACGGCAGCGACAGTAACAATCCCCTTTACCAATGGCTCAAAGGCCGCAAAGACGACGAAAGCGCCCTCTTCCTGAATCCCCAATCCCAACCGATCATCTCCCTACCCGAACTCCAAACCCTCTGGCAAAGTATTACCCAGGACCTGCTCACGCCCCAAGGTCATCCCCCAACCATGGACCAAACCCAATCAACCTGGTGCATCGAAATGCTCACCAAAGGCATCGAACCCGACCACCTCAGCCTCCTGAGCGGTTTGACCATAGACCAGCTCCAGCCGTTTATCCAGCGATCGCAAGCTAGAGGCGCGATCGCCGCCGTCAAGCGCCGCGACACCAAGCCCCAATCAAAACGCCGCGTCAGAAAGCAGGCCAACCCTCCCACCTAAAGCAATGCCTCCGCCGCCTCCCAATCCTGGCCCCGCCGAATCATCTCCGGAGTATCCTGGCTCAAATCAACAATCGTGGACATCTGCCCCGAAGGCTCCACGTCACTATCAATCATTACATCCACCAAATTCTCAAAACAATCAAATAGTTCAAAGCGCGAATCCGCCACATGGGCCGCCTCAAATTCCTCTTCCAGGGCCAACGCATAGGCACTGGTCGAAATAATCGGATTTCCTAAAGCCTCCATCAGAGCCAGACAAATCGGATGATCGGGCACCCGAATCCCCGTGGTTTTGCGCTGGGGATGCATGACGAGTTTGGGCACCAGCTTGGTTGTGGGCAGTACGAAGGTATAAGGCCCTGGGATGAGTTTGCGCATCAGGCGATAGGCTTCGTCCCCGACCTTGGCGTACTGGGCGATGTCAGAGAGGGAGGGACAGAGGAAGGTGAGGGGTTTATCATTAGACATCTGCTTGATCTGGCGGACCCGCTGGACGGCGTTTTTGGAATTGAGGTCACAGCCGATCGCATAGACCGTATCCGTGGGGTAGAGCATCACGGCCCCGCCTCGCAGGGCATCTCGAATCTGGTCGATCGTCCGCTGCTGGGGGTTGACCGGATGTAGGGTATAGGTTCTTGCCATAACACAGCAGCCATAACGAAAGGAACAGGTGATGTTTTCTTTGTAACAGAAGCGATCCCCTTAGGTCTCACCTTCAGCAAAAAACGTAACGCAGGGGCGCTACCCAAAACCCGTCATCTCTATTTTAGCTTACAAACAAACACCGTCTCCGAAAGCCTTGCCGCCCGCGTTTCACACCACCAGGGCGACGCCTGCCACCAGGCCCATAGCTCCTGACTTCCCTTACTCTTATTACACCTCGGACAGACCGCCACCAAATTCGATCGCCCATCGACCCCACCCTTGGATTTCGCCACCACATGGTCCAGCGTTAGCACCTTCGACTTCATTCCACAATACCCACAGCATCCCCCAAACCTTGCCTTCACCTCAGCTCGGATCTTATGCTTACGAACCGGATTATCAAAAC
This sequence comes from Alkalinema sp. RU_4_3, assembly GCA_012031975.1. Lineage (GTDB taxonomy): Bacteria > Cyanobacteriota > Cyanobacteriia > Leptolyngbyales > Leptolyngbyaceae > JAAUSA01. The sequence continues at coordinate 3,847 of JAAUSA010000122.1, forward strand.
CAATAGAAGCCATGGGGGAATAAATAAACAATGACAATTATAGATGATTCCGAATTATCCAAATCTCACGGATGCCCCCCCGCATAAGATGTAGAACATAGATAACTACATCCTTCAGACACCTTCGCTCCCAGGCAATAACCATGCAACGGCGGCAATTCCTCCAACTCACCACCACCACCGCCCTCGCCACCCAGATCCCGGCCCATGCCGCCCCTCGCTCCGCCAAAAAACTGGCCCTCCTGATCGGCATCAACAGCTACCCCGACAAAACCATTCCCCCCCTCAAAGGCTGCCTCAACGACATCGAACTCCAACGCGCCCTCCTGATCGATCGCCTCGGCTTCCCACCCCAAAACATCCTCACCCTCACCAACGAACAGGCCACCCGAACTGCCATCATCCGGGCGATCGAAACCCACCTGATCCAACGCGCCCAACCCAACGACATCGTCATCCTACATTTCTCCGGCCATGGCACCCGCGTCCAGGACCCCGAAAGCGTCACCGACGACGGCCTCAACGGGGCCATGGCCCCCTACGACTACGGCGACCCCCAGGCCCCAGCCGTCAACGCCATCATGGGCAAAACCCTCCACCTCCTCCTCTCCGCCCTCCCGACTCAAAACGTCACCACCATACTCGACTGCTGCCACGCCGAAGGCGGCCTCCGGGGAGATACTCAGACGCGATCGATCGACCACCTGCGCAGCAATGGCAACTATCCCACCACCAGCGCCGCCGACCAAGCCGACCAAGCCCGCTGGCTCAAAACCCTCGGCTGGACCCCCCAGGATCTCCAGGCCAGCCGCAAAAAGGCCATGCCAAGGCATTGGACTGGGCTCCACAGGCCGCAACCAACTCGCCGCCGACGCCCCCTTCGACGACTTTCATGCTGGCGCCTTCACCTACCTCCTGACCCGTGCCCTCTGGCAAGCCGACCCCAGCACCACCCTCCGCCAACTCTTCGACCAACTCGCCGTCAACACCAAAACCCTCGCCCAATCCGCCCGCATCTTCCAAAACCCCACCTACAGCCTCCCCCCCGGCCAGAAAACCCTCGCCGATCGCCCCCCCTATTTCACTATCCCCGATCGCCCCGCCGCCGAAGGTGCCATCCGTCCCAGCAATAGTTCAGAACTCGAATTCTGGCTCGGTGGCATCGCCCCCCAGGCCCTCCCAGCATTTAACCGGGGCGCACAGTTTGCCATAATTGACGACCAGGGTCGCACCCTCGGCGAACTCGAACAAACCCGGCGATCGGGCCTGATCGGCTACGGAACGCTCAAAACAGGCAAGCTCCCCACAACGCTCAATCCCCTCCTGCGCGAAACCGTCCGTGGTATCCCCGCCGATCTCCGCCTCCGCCTCGGCATCACCCCCAGCCTCCAAGGCGCCACCGCAACCATCACCCAAGCCCTCGAACCCCTAGGCCGCATCCAGATCGCCCCCGACAACATTGATATCTGGCTGACCCAGACCCCAGAGCAAACCCTCGGCCTCCTCCAGCCCGACGGCAGCCCCCTGCCCACCTCCTTCGGCCCTTCCAAGGAAACGCCTACCGACGCGATCACCCGCCTGCTCCCCCAGCTCCAAAGCCTCCTCGCCCGCCGCCTACTCCACACCCTCGGTCAAAACACCACCCAAGGCCTCAAACTCGCTGCCCAAGTCCACGATGTCAAGAAACCAAGCAAAGATCGCCGCAGCTTCCCCGCAGGCCGCCAAATCGCCATCCAAGTCACCAACCCCAACGACCAACCGCTCCACATTGCTTTGATCGCCATCGACAGCGACGGCCATCTCTCCGTTCTTTCCCCCACCGACTGGGAAACCCTATCCCCCCAACCCATCCCCCCTAGCCAAACCACCACCCTTCCTGAACCCGATGGACCCTTTAAATTTATCCTCATGCCCCCCGCAGGCTTCCTAGAAGTACTGGTGCTCGGGAGTACCCAACCGCTCCAAGACGCACTGAAAGGACTACGCCAGATCGCCCGCAGTACAAACACGCGATCGGGCAACCCCCTCACCCTCCAAGGCGATCAGCCCCTAGAGGTGACAAAGCAACTCTTTCAGAGTGTGAGCCGTCTCTATACAATCCGTGAACAATCAACAATTTACGATGTAGATAATCGACAACTGACAAGTCTCTCCCTTACAATTGAGGTCACAGGACCTGTGTAACAAAACGTACTATCTACCTAAATTTATACACTGACCTTTCCCTACCCATGCAAGAACCACTGGTGTCCCCCTTTCCCCTACATAACGCCCAGCTCCAGCCCGTCAAGCGCGATCGCATCTCGGCACAGCGGGTGGCGTTTTTGTTTCCATCCTTGGAGTTGGGGGACTATTGGCATCCGGTGTTTCAGCGGTTTACGCAGGTCTGTCCGAAGCTGACGATCTATACGAGTCTGTGGCAGGGCTATGCGCCGGGGTTTGAGGATAGCTTTAAGCTGAAGCTGGTGGGTAAGTACAAGACCATCAACTGGGACCAGAGTTCTGAGGTCTACCAGAAGTACGTGGCCATCGTGCCCCTCAGCATTGTCAAGGACCTGGTGCGCGATCGCCCCCAGGTGATCTTCACCAGTGCCTACTCTATTTGGACCCTCTTGATTTCCCTGCTGAAACCGATCTTTCGCTGGAAGATTATCGTGCTCTATGACGGCTGGTCCCCCACCTACGACTACAGCGACTCGCCGATCCGCCTCCTCACCCGTCGCTGGATGACTAAAATGGCCGATGCCTGTGTGACCAACAGTCCCGCCGGACAGCGCTATCTCGTCGAGACCCTGCGGGCCAAGGCCAGCCAAGTCCTGTTGCGCCCCTACCAAGTGCCCGATCCCCAAGCGCTCCTCGGCAACCAGGACAAGGCCGGATCCCTACCGACCGTCCCCATCCAAGATCGCCCCATCCGTTTCCTCTTCGTGGGCCGCGTCACCTCCCGTAAAGGCATCAAACCTTTGATCCAAGCTTGTGCGAAGCTCCAGGAAGCTGGTATCGAGAACTTCCAAGTCACCGTGATTGGCGATGGGGACCAGCGATCGCAGTTGCAAGCGCTAACGAATGGTGGGGCTTTGCGCGATCGCGTCGAATGGCTAGGCCGTATTCCCTACAACCAACTGGGCCAATATTTCCAATCCACCGATGTCTTCCTCTTTCCGACCCTGGAAGATATTTGGGGCATGGTGCTGCTCGAAGCCATGGTATTCCGCAAGCCTGTGATTTGTTCAGAACTGGCCGGGGCAGCGGAAAGCATGGTGATCGAAAATGAGAATGGATTTATGATCGATCCGCGCAATGTGAATGACATCGCCGAAAAGATGCGTAAATTCATCGAGCAGCCCGATCGCATCGCTGCCATGGGCCAAGCCGCCTACGACACGGTCGCCCAATACACCCCCGAAACCGCCACTCAGTTCTTGCTCAATACGATGGAGAAAGTGACTACTAACTCACGAATTTAGATGTGCTCATTGAGAATATCAAGAGAGTGATCGAGATTTTGTATAAATGCAGAATCGACTTAATTTTCATAGGGGCTTTAGCCATCCTTATATAAGATTTGAATTCTCTCTAGAGATCCTAGAGGAACAGGGATAAATTTTCCACCTTGTTAAGTGAATAAACGCTACACCAGACAACACGTTTGAAAAAGTGCTTGACTTTTGATATCCCCCCCCGTAGAATATCTTAACACCATTAAGGAGGAATCGTAGAAAGTCTGTAAGTTAATTACTCTCTGAGTGGTAGGCCAAAATGCGAACTGTTAAATGTTTAGGTTGGATATCTGGAGCTGCTATGTTGCTGCTGCTGGTGAACAAATCGGTCAGTGCTCAGCAGGATGATGTTTGCTTTATCCAATCTAGCACTGGGCAAAAAACTTCTTTAGATAAGCTGTGCCAAAAGTTGAGGGGTAAAATCGTGAGCGATTTTATGTGGGATGAGCATAATTTTGACCCTCGCTATGTTTCCAAGGATGCTGAGGGAATATGGCAAGTTACGATTGGTGCACCATATCCTTTCAAACACCCTGATGGCAGCATAGTTTGGACCGATGGAAGAGTTACTCACCCCAATGGAATAACTGCAAAGATTATTACATCTCCAATGGTGACCCTCAAAGTGTCCAGTACTATCAGAAGGATAAAGTAACACCCCTTAAAAAGGGTGAGACAGTAAATTTTCCTTCAGGCATAGTTGTAACTCAGTTATAACTGAAACCGTTCTTTTTCTGATAAATAATGTCGTAATGGAGCAATGAACATGAGCAAGCATCTCAGAATAGTTTCTATGAAAAGAATGAAAAAACCGCGAATGGTATTTTTCCTTTTATTTTGGGCTTTTTACATTTTCTAGGGCAATCTGCCGTTAAAGCACAACAAAATCTCGGTTCGCGTGCTGACGTATATTTGCGATGCAATAATTCAGTTCCAGATGATGCCGCAAGAGCAATATTTGAGGCTAAGCTCAAAATTAAGGGAGCCTCAATAGTTGCTCAACAAGCAACTGCACTTTTTTATCCTGAGCTTAGACGTAAGCCAATGACTCTTGTTAGTCAAACTTCAAAGACAGTAAAACTTAAAGCAGATGCAAGAGGCGTTCAACAGAGTGCTATCATAAAATCAACTTTGAGGTGGCAAGGCGTTACTCGTAGTGCGCAAGTACGGATTGGCGAGTTAGATTTCGATCCGTTAACAGTAGTTTGTGAGCCAAGAACAGACGTTACACCGCCAATCGCTCAGCCACCGGGGGGAGGTGATTCTGGAAATCCATCTCCAGGGGATTTAAACCCTTGTACTTCTTCTTGCTGTTCATGTACCGGTTTAAGATATGGAGATGATAGCGGAGTAATTGCGGAAGGCTATATAGAGATCGAACCTTCCACTTATTCCAGGGAAAATCCAGAAACCATAGATCATAATCTTCCATTGGTTAATGTAGGTCAATGGCAAAAGCCTTCTTACTCCAAGAAAATGTAGCCAACTGAGAATAGCTATTAGATGTTTAAACTTGGCATCTGATAGCTATATCTTTCAAGGCTTTAATCAACTAGTGCTTCATAAATTTATGGTTAAGGTTTCTCTTGTTACAACAGTTTTTAATCGAGATAAATACATATCAGCGGCAATTGAAAGTGTGTTATCACAACAACACCGAGATTTTGAATATATCATTTGGGATGACGGCTCCACAGATAATTCATTGGAGATAGCTAATTTCTATGCTCAACAGGATTCTCGTATTAAAGTGATTTCTGCAAATCATGAAGGACGAGGAATTGCATTATCTAAAGCTTGTCAGCATCTAACAGGAAAGTATTTCGGCCTTGTAGATAGCGATGATCTGCTATCAGTAGATTGCTTGGCTGAAACAGTGAACTTTTTGAATTTAAATACTCATGTTGATCTGGTTTATACGAACTATGTGGTAGTTGATGCTGACAGTCAGTTCAAAGGATATGGGACGAATAGTGATGTAGTGTATTCGCCTGAAAAACTCCTCACAGAATTTATGGTTTTTCATTTTCGTCTTATGAAGACTTCTATTTTTGAAAAAGTGGGTGGTTTTGACCCTACGTTTAACTACTGTCAAGACTATGACTTATGTTTAAAAATTTCTGAAGTAGGAGAGATTCAGCACTTGAAGAAGCCACTTTACTATTATCGTCAGCATTCAGGTAGTATTTCCTTTGATAAGAGGTTAGAGCAACTTTTATTTAGTAAACGTGCTATTGAAGATGCCTTAAAGCGCAGGAATATGGATGCTGCTTTTGAACTGGAGTTCCAAATTTTCGCGCGTTGTACCCTCTACAGAAAAAGCGTAGACAGGGGTCAATAGGACCTTATTTTTCTAAGAAGTACCTGATTGCAATATAATGGATAGCGCCCATTTTCTCGCAACCACCATGACGACTCCCTGGACAACCTTTGGCACACCCCTCAGTGCAAACGCAAGACGTCTCATGCTGCTCGGTTCTGGTGAACTGGGGCGCGAGGTGGCCTTGGAGGCCATGCGGTTTGGTATCGAGGTGATCGCGGTGGATGCCTATGCGAATGCCCCAGCCATGCAGTTTGCCCATCGCAGTCATGTGGTGAATATGCTGGATGGGGAGGCTCTGGCTCGGATTATTGTGGCGGAGAAGCCAGATTTAATTGTGCCGGAAGTTGAGGCGATCGCTACCCCCAAGCTGATTGAACTGGAAAACCAAGGCTATCGTGTCATTCCCACAGCCAATGCGACATTTTTGACCATGAACCGCGAGGGGATTCGACGTTTGGCGGGGGAAACCCTGGGTTTGCCAACATCGCCCTATCGGTTTGCAGATACGGAGGAGGAATATCGGGCGGCCATTGCGGAAATTGGTCTCCCCTGTGTCGTTAAGCCTGTAATGAGTTCCTCGGGGAAAGGGCAGAGTACGGTCAAAACCGAGGCCGATGTGATGGCGGCCTGGGACTATGCCCATGCCAAGGGTCGTACGAATAACGATCGCGTGATCATTGAAGGTTTTATTGACTTTGATGTGGAGATTACGTTGCTAACGGTGCGGGCAGTCGATGGCACCCATTTCTGTCCGCCGATTGGACATGTCCAGATTGCAGGCGATTACCGCGAATCCTGGCAGCCCTGCGCTATTACCGATCAAGCGCTGAAGAGATCCCAGGAAATGGCCGCTAAGGTGACGGAGTCCCTGGGGGGCTGGGGTTTGTTTGGGGTAGAATTGTTTATTAAAGACACGGGTGAGGTGTATTTCAGCGAAGTCAGTCCGAGGCCCCATGATACGGGGATGGTGACAATGGTGAGTCAGTATATGTCAGAGTTTGAATTGCATGTGCGGGCGATCGCCGGGTGGCCGATTGGGGCGATCGAAATGATTGGACCCGGTGCTTCGGCGGTGGTTTTGGCCGGGGGGGTGAGTGATGCACCACAGTTTTCGGGGGTGGCCGAGGCCTTGCAGGTGCCGACCAGTAAGGTGCGACTGTTTGGCAAACCGAAGTGTCATGCCAATCGGCGGATGGGTGTGGCCTTGGCCCTGGGCAGTACGGTGGAAGAGGCCCGCGATCGCGCGAAATTAGCCGCCAGTGCGATCAAGGTGATTTGCGATTAATCAGCCCGATTGCCGAGGGTAGGCTACCTGGCCGCCCCAGCCAATTAGAGTATACATTCGGTAGCGGGCTTCAGTAGAATTTGATCACTGCCTTGAAGGGCTGAGATGGGCGACTGTCTCAGCCCTTTTATAATGCTACGAATCTTAAAGATTAGATAAAGAGAACACCAGTTAGCGCAGGTGCTAGTATATTAAAATACATTGCCAGGTCGAAGCCTTCCAGTTTAGGCAGCAGTCTGCGACGGATAGCGATCGCGAAGGTTATACCGTCAGACTACGATTTAGGCACAAGGGTACTACCATTTCAATCACAGCACATCCCTAAGGATTACGCTATTCAATCAATTACTCAGCGACTTACTCTCAACATGATCTGTGAGTCGCCCATAGCATGTTGGAGTGAAATAATGGAATTTAGAATTCCCCTAGGAGCCGGACAGGTTTCTAGAATCCTGTTACGGGTTGTCATCCTATTGATAGTGGCATCAATCTTGGGACGACTGACGCTGGCTTATTTGCCTGATTTTCCAGGGGTAGGTTTTTTTCAAGTTGAATTTTATCTAGATGAAGAAGGCAATGTGCCAGCGCTATATTCTGCTCTGGCAATGGCGATCGCCGCATTACTTTTATTGACCATTGGCAAATTAGAACAGAATATTCAGGCCCACTATTATCGCTCCTGGAAAATGTTGTCAGGGATTTTTCTGTATTTATCCATGGATGAATTGTTGGGTTTCCATGAATATCTAAATGCATTGCGGCGAGTGGGATTGCGGGGTGCCTTTTTCTACGCTTGGGTCATTCCAGCGGCTCTGATTATGGTGGCACTTTGTTGTATATTTTATCGCTTTTTAATATCCCTAAATCCAAAGGTGAGAAACCGTATCGTTCTCTCTGGAGCTATTTTTCTCACCGGGGCTATTGGCTTTGAAATGTTGGGTTCGGGCATTGATGAGCGCCTGGGAGAACCCGCGATTTTCACCAATCTTAGCTACCAAGTTTACATGACCCTGGAAGAAGGCCTAGAGATGCTGGGCATCGTCACATTTATCCACAGCTTATTGAGCTATCTCAATCAATATCATAATGTGCGAGAAATGATGATTTATCTACCGATGCACCAACATTATGGCCAGGCTCACCCCGCAGCCCAGATCCAGAGAACTGAAAGCCTTAGGACGGAATCAACTTTTTGTAGGAGTCACCGGGAACATCTAGCCGATCGCCCACGACTAAAGGAATAGGGCGACTTGCCTTAATCATTCTTCTCAAACCCTACTATGAAACCGCCAATCCTCGCTAGCACAGCGCTGCTCCTACTCCTTGGGGCCGCCACCTCCGCCAAGGCCGAAAACCCCGAGCACCTGCGTCAGTTTCTCGATACTGGGCGCTGTCGTAACTGTGACCTGAGCTATGTGAACCTGGCTCGGGAGGATCTGAGCAACGCCGACCTAGTAGGGGCCAATTTGCGAGGCGCCAATCTCAACTCGGCCAACCTCAGCAACGTTGATTTCTCGAATGCCAATCTCCAAGATGCCGACCTGAACCGCAGCATCCTGACCGGGGCCATTCTTCAAGGCACCAATCTACGCGGCACCATACTCGCCAATCAAAACATCGGCACATCGCGCGATCGCCAGGGCTGGGGCCGTCAAACACAGCAGAATCAGGGACGGGGTCGCTGGCGATCGCGTTCCCCTCGCAACAGAACCGACGACTCCTCCGATCGCCCCCGCAACAGAACCGACGACTACCAGGGTTCAAACTACCAAACCTACGAAACCGAACTCCGTCGCATCTACAAAGAAGTCACCAATAGTGATGACATCTCCCGCCGCGATCTCAGGGAATATGGCCAATCCCTAGCCCAGGGGCAATCCCTTCGCCAGATCCGCCGTGAGATTATCCAAAGCCCCGAGGGTCGGGCGGCCATCAATAGGGTTTACCGAGACCTGCTAGGTCGTGATCTCGATGACAGTGGTCTGAGGACTTGGACCGATTATCTCAATCGTGGACGAGCCATGACCGAGCTACGCCGTGAGATTATCCAAAGCCCCGAGGCTAGGGCGGCCCTCAATCGGGTCTACCGGGAGCTGCTAGGTCGGGATCTCGATGACAGTGGTTTGAGAACTTGGACCACCTATCTTAACCGGGGACGATCGATCCGAGATGTCTATCGTGAGGTCGCCAATAGTCCAGAGGTGAGCGCCCGCCGCTAGGTTAATTCAAGGACAAAAAGCTGAGATGATTGCCCACCTCAGCTTTTGTTAGGTAAAGTTTGCAAGGTATCATGGACAAGATTCCAACACTATCCCTGCTGCTACTCATGCCCCAACAATCCAAACTCCTCATCCTCACCCTGTTGTTGGTTTCCATGGCCCCGACGATCGCCCAAGCCCAAGTCGATTCCGTCTGCCCCAAGCCCGCCCTCGATCGCCTCACCAATCACACCGTCACCCAGGGCGAAACCCTCGACAGCATCGCAGAGCGCTACAGCCTGATCGCCGCCACCCTCATGGGTCTCAACCCCTCTGCCCGCAGTGGCAGCGTCACCCCCGGCCAAGTCCTCCAGATCCCACCCTACAACGGCATCCGCGTCGATGTGCCCTCGGGCATGCTGCTGCGCGATCTGGCCAAGAAATACAAAGTCCGAGCCGACGTATTGTTTGAGGTCAATGGCTGTCAGCCCTCCCCCCGCGTCGCCTTCATCCCTGGCGTCAACTGGTCCCCAAGTGAAGCGGCGCGATCGCCCCAAACCGTCACCATCCGCCTTACCACCAGCTATCCCCTGCCCCAAGCCACCACCACCCTTCTAGGCTACGGCTGGAAACTCAAGGGTGAAGGCGAAGTCGGCCTCCATACAGGCGTTGATCTAGCCGCAACAGTCGGCACCTCAGTCCTCGCCTCCGCTGACGGCACCGTCGCCTTTGCGGGCAACCAGGGCACCTACGGCAACGTCCTCGTAATTAACCATGCCCAAGGCTACCAAACCCGTTATGCCCAGCTTGAGAAAATGAAAGTCAAGGTGGGCGATCGCGTCACCCGAGGCGAATCGATCGCCACCGTCGGCCAATCCGGCAAACCCAGCTCTCTAGACGCCCATCTGCATTTCGAGCTGCGATCGAATTCCAAACTGGGCTGGGTCGCTGAAGATCCCCAGAGCTTCCTGAAATAAGCAATTCGTATGTTACGATCGACTCATTAAATTTACGCCAATGCTTCCCATGAGCAACCGCGAGTCACTTCTAGCCCTGATTGACCAGCTTCCCGAGGACACCCTATCCCCGCTGCTCCAGTTTGCCCAATCCCTCCAACCCCCTAATCAACCTGAACCATTGCTAGCTCTTAAGGCAATGTTAAGTATGCCTCAAGAGCAAAGAAACCGACTTCTATCTGAACAGTCATTTACCCTCGCCTCATATTTTCAACCAGGTACTGAAGAAATGGCATGGACTGAAGATTATGTAGAAGACCAATGGGACGATGAGTAACATTCCAAAACGTAAAGAAATTTGGCTTGTCCGATTTAACCCAACCATTGGCGATGAAATCCAAAAGACACGTCCCGCCATTGTCATCAGTTCGGATAATCTTCCAGGACTTGCCCTCCGTCTCGTTGTTCCTATCACTGGATGGAAGCCTGCCTTTGACCAGATCCCTTGGCTGATTAAGCTTCAACCCACCCTCCAAAACGGCCTCACTAAATCTTCCGTCGCCAATCCTCTACAGACTCGCTCTGTAGCGCTAGCCCGCCTACCTAGCAAGTTAGGGACTATTGCTGACGAACAGATGGATTCAATCTTAATGGCTCTACAACTCATCACACAATAAAATTAAGATCCATCTGTTGGAATCAAGCGGCCCAGCCTTGTGCTGAGACTGGCATCTCTAGCTTGACTTGGAGTTTTTTTGCCAGTCTTGAATTGCTGCGATCACGAAGCTTGCTGCTGGATGGTTCAGCAATTGTTCCTAGTTCTATCTGATTCTGTTGAAGACTTAGGAAAAGCGCTATCCTGTAAAGAGACAAGCTTACCGCTACAAGGGAGGCGGACTCATGGAAATATCTTCTAGAGGACAGAAAACAATCTGTATTCCG
>JAAUSA010000123.1 GCA_012031975.1 Alkalinema sp. RU_4_3
CCGTGCTGATGATGAAGCCGCGTTCGATCCCAAACAATTAGATTCTGCCCAAGCCCTCATCAAAGCCACTGAAGCAAAAACAAAAGAAAAGACCGTCTTGATCTACCCCCTCGTCCTCGATCAACGTCTCTGGCTCGTCTGGGTATCATCCTCTGGCGTGAAAAAAAGCGAACCTGTTCCAGTCAAACAAGCCGAACTCGCCAAAGCAGTCCTAGACTTTCGTGAACTCATGGGCAAATGTGAAAAACGCACCTGTGACACCCAAGACACCGCCCAACTCCAAACCGTCAGCAGCAAACTCTACGACTGGCTCATCCGCCCGATCGAATCCGAACTCACCAAAAACGACATCCAAAACCTCATCTTTACCCTCGATCGTACCGTCCGCTACATCCCCATGGCCGCCCTCTACGACAACCAACAAAAACAATACCTCGCCCAAAAATACACCGTCTCCAACGTCCTCTCCGCCGGACTCACCCAAGCCGTCGATCGTGCCCCCTTCACCCGCGACCAAACCCAAGTGCTTGCCTTGGGCACCGCTCAAGCTTTTCCAAGCTTTTCCCCACTCTCCTTCGTTCCGATCGAAACAGGCACGATCGTCCGCAGCATCAATTCAAACCCCTAACCCACAAGCCATCTTCCCCGGCATCGAACTCCTAGATAACAAATTCAACGCCGCTACTCTCCGCACCGAACTCACCAACATCAATATCGCATTGCCACCTCGCCACCCACGGACAATTCATTCCTGGTAATCCTCTCGCCTCCTTTTTGCTCACAGGCGACGGCAAACAATTCACGATCGCTGATATTCAGAACCTCAATTCCCTTGATCATCTGGATCTTATTGTGCTCTCCGCTTGTGAATCCGCCCTCGGTGGCGATCCCAACAAACTCAACGGTATCGAAATCGCCAGCATGAGCTACGAATTTCTCAATAGACAAGCCAAAAGCGTCCTCGCCTCCCTCTGGAAAGTCAGCGACCCCAGCACCGCCCTCTTCATGCAACACTTCTACACCCACCTCGCCAACGGCGAAACCAAAGCCCAAGCCCTCCAAAAAGCCCAACTCGATCTCCTCAGCACCCCACGCCCCATCCTCATGGAACAACTTAAGCGATCGCTCTCCGAACCCACCCAACGATCCATGGTAGACATCGCCAAACCCACCGCCAGCAAAACCCCCGACTACAGCCACCCCTACTACTGGGCCGCCTTCACCCTAATCGGCAACAACCTCTAACCCCCAAAACACGCCAGTTCACCCTTATTCCCAATCCCCCATTCCCATGAAACGCCGCCACTTCCTCTACGCCACCACCAGCACCCTACTCGTCAACCAGATCGCCTCCCTTAACGCGATCGCCACCGCCAAACCCACCGCCCGTAAACGCGCCCTCCTGATCGGCATCAACGACTACAGCCAAGCCAAAGGCCTAACCGTCCCCTCCCTCAACGGCTGCACCAACGACGTCCTCCTCCTAAAAAAACCTCCTCCAACACCGCTACGGCTTCGCAGAAAAAGACATCATCACCCTCACCAACGCCCAAGCCACCCGAGAAAACATCCTCCAAACCTTCAAAACCCACCTACTCCAAGCCGCCCCCGACGACATCATCGTCTTCGCCGCCTCAGGCCACGGCACCACCCTCCAAGACAGCCCCACCAGCACCACCACAGGCTTCATCCCCTACAACTTCACCGTAGACCCCACAGGCACCACCAACTGCATCACAGGCACCACCTTCTTCCTCCTGCGATCGCGCCTCAAAACCAACAACGTCACCGTCATCTTCGACTGCTGCTACGCCGGAAACATCAAACGCGCCACCAGCAACGTCCGTATGGTCGTCGCCAGCCGCACCCTCTACCCGAATCAAGCCGAAAAACAATATCAGAAGCGCCTCATGGCATCCCTCAATCTAGACAACCAAACCCTCCAGCAAAACCGCCAGACCCAAAAAGGCACCAAAGGCATCCTCCTCGCCGCCGCCGCCGAACAACAGCTCGCCCAAGACAGCATCCTCACCCCCACCCACCGCGCCGGAGCCTACACAAAACTCCTCACCGAAATCCTCTGGGCCACCCCCACCATCCCCTTCGACAGCGCCAACAACACCGTCAGCCAACGCCTTGCCGCCCCCCCGAGCGCAGCCCAACAACCCGAAATCGCCTGCTATCCCCTCGATATTGCCCAGCAGCCCAGCTTCTTCAGTCCCCCAGCCGCCAGCGAAACCGCCCAAGGCCTCGTCGAACAAGTCAATCCCAGAAATCGGCAAATCACCCTTTGGCTCGGCGGCTGTAGCACCCGAAGCCTCACCATGGGCGAAGGTTCCCAATTTCGCCTGCTAAATACCCAGCAAACAATCGCCACCCTCACCAGCAAAATCCAACCCAACTTCACCGCCACCGCCACCATCCCCCCAGACCAGCCCCTACCCACACCCGGCACCCTAGTCCAACAATTCTATCGCGCCATCCCCAAGGACCTCAGACTCAAAATTGCTCTAGATCCCTCCCTCATGGGCTTTACCCTACCGGGCAATCTGTCTAGAATGGATGGGATCTCGGAGCGTCCTAAGGCCGACGTTCTATTTAGCCAAATGACTGCGGAATACCATAGTTTCCAAGAGGCTCAGATGACAGAGCGTCCTCCAATCGGCAGCTATGGACTCTTTTCCAGCAACCTTGACTATCAACCCAACACCTTTGGGCCAGTTGGTGAGACGCCTGGGGCGCGATCGATCGCCTACGCCCCCAGCTCAACAAACTGCTGATTAAAAAGCTATTCACAACCATGACAGGAAGCGCTGAGGAACTCAATTCAGCCCTCTCAGGTTTCTCCGCCCAGGTCCACCTCGCACAAGATCCAAAAACTATCATCTCAATGCCTGGCCAGGTCAAGCAGGCGATCACTCATGATACAAAGATTGAAATTAGCATTAATAATCAAGAGAATTTAGAGGTATTCATTGTCGCTATTCCACCTGCTGGAAATATAGAGTCAGCAATAATAACTGAGCCAACCATAAAACTGACAGTAGAAGCCGTAGACGGTGTCGGCATAGGTGAATTTTTACTACTCGCAAGTAACGACATGGATGGATTTATTGCCGTCATGCCAGAGTTACTCCAAGAGCTGAACAGTAAGCGATCGCCAACATCAAAGCCAAGAACCACCGACAACCCCAAATACTTCGCAATTTCGTTACCCATTCAAATCAATTCCAAATAACCTCAATATAAAAACGCCCACCTATCGCTAGGTGGGCACTTTCCAATCCTCTAGGGTTGAAGCGTCACTTGATCGCCCTTCCGCCATTCATCGATCGTCACAGCCGTAAACTGCTTCCAATCATCATCTGACTCTACCCATTGACTCATCTCCTGCAATGCATCCGACCAAAGTTGATTATCGACAAACAGCTTAACCTTCTGTTCTGACAGTTGCTGACGTGTACTCTTACCTTTGCTTTCTAAATCATTAAGCTCTAACATTATCTTATTACGGAATGCACCACTCATTACACGAAAACTAACTGAAGCATTGATCTTTTTCTCATTCTGAAACTGTTCAACTCCATAGGTTTTACCCGGCTGAAGCGGTTTTTCGACCTCCAAGCGAGCCCGATCTTTCCCACATACCTCAAAACGTTGGACTACTTCTTGGGTCGAGGTGTCAACCAATTGCAGCGTCGTCGGAGCCTCTGAACTATTTTTAGGCCTCTCATACAAAATCACAGACTGCAAATTCCAAACCTGAGGCGTCATTTGAGCTGCCTCTCGATCGACCCAAACTCCCGGAGAAACGATCGCCTCCGGACCTTTCCCACCGCCCCGATAACGAACAGGAGGCTTCGGAAAAAAGACCCGCTTAACCGAATCCCAAAAACTACTAATAGGCCCAGCCATCACCATTTGAGGCTGAATCAATGGCACCGTAAACCATCCAAGAACAGGCGATCGCAAATCCAGAAATCAGACGCCAAGGGGCACTCACACGAGAAAACATCATAATATTCAGGGGGTGACAGAATGTGGGAATGATACTCGATCCAATTATTTCATTGATCGCTTCCAACGCCGCTGAACTTTATAGGGCAGCAGATAGCTGAAATAAACCAACGTCGGGAAAACCAGAGGAAGCATCACACCCACGAGACTATAGGTCAAGAAACTGAGGAGGTATGCGATCGCAGGCACCCCACCCAAAAGCATTGCCCAGCCTCGCTTAGAGATGGACTTATCCCGAGGCAGATCATAGAGCCAGTTCAACAGCAGCTTACTAAAAATCCCCACCAGCCCAATCATCCACAAATCAGGAATCGGCACAATCAGCCGCCGCTGGATCAGATTATAGAGCTGATAAGCATGGATCTCTCCCCCCGCCATATAGGGCAGTTTCCCCGTCATCTCCTCCCGCTGAAAGACCAACACCTTCGGCATCGTAAATTTATCAAAGTCTTCCCCCGGCACCAATAGCACCGCTTGCGTAATGGGTTCGGATCGCTCCAAAAACTGCTGCGACGTGATCGTCTCATAGGCAGCCTCCCTGCGGCTCGAATAGTCAATCCAGGGATGTAGCCACTGCTGCCCGATCCAGACTGACAACGCTGTAATCGGATGCTGGTAAGCAATCGCTGGAAGCCGACAGCGACCAGAAGCCGACAACTTCCACTGACATAAAACCTGCTGGGGAAAGGGCAAGGTTCCTTTTAGCGGTGAATATTGCAAATCCCCGATCGTCCGAGCCAAAAATACAGGATAGCGCTGATTCAGATTCGATAATAAATTCAGATCCATATCACCATCAATCCGTAGCTTAGGATCCATCACATCTTTATAGGTCGTACCCCACTCAGATCCAACAGCCATCACAACCCGACTTTTTGCCGTCGCCTCCCTCAGAGCTTGGCTTAGCTCCGCCTGTTTCGGTCGATCGTTATCTTTAAACACATAGTCAACCCCAATCACCGGAGCCTGCAAACGACTGGCCTGATTAATCAAACTGGCCATATAACCGCGATCGATCGGATCTTTATCCCGAATTTTGGCCGCATTCAAAGAAGCCTCATCTAACTTAACCAGCAAGATGGGTGGTTTTACAATCTGTGATCCACGTAAATCCCGAAGCATAACCTGCACCAACTGTCGTCCATCAATTAAAGGATACTGAATTGCAGTCTGACAGCTCATAAACGCCAGCGTCACCAGCACGATCGCCTCCCTCCGACTAGGCCTCAGCCGCGCCAGCATCACCCGCCAGTTCAAAGGCGGCGGCTTGAGTGGCTGTACCCCGGAATAGGCATAGACTGACGGCACTAGATAGGCAGAAGGGTATTGGTAGTGGGCCTGGGATCGGATCGCCAGATCCTTGACAGCCCCTAAGGCCGCCGTTTGGACATCTTCTAGATTCGCGAGGCGATCGGCAAACTCCTGAAAAAACACCTGAGCAACTTCATTAACCACCTTTTCGCGCATCACCACCACATGACTCAACCCATAGCCAATCAACTTCTCCGCAATAGCACAACCCCGACAGGAGTTAAACAACGCAAACTGCAACCCCCGATCGCGCGCCACCTTCAGTGCCTCTTCAAATTCATCAATCAAGGCCGAATACCCTGGGGACAGCATCACCTCACCCCCCAAGCCATCATCACTATGGCCTGCAAAAAACAGAATATCCCAACCCAGCGGATCTTCTATGGCCTGTTTAATCTGAGCCTTCAGGTTGGCCTCGGGCATTTTGGGACTAATATTATGGCCTGCAAATTGCACATAGGCAATGGGTTTTAGCTTTTTCTCGATCGCCTCTCGCTCAGCCTTAAAGCTTAGCCCCGTGTCATCACCAAAAATGGCCAAGATGCGTAGTTTCGATCTCCGGGATCGCTTCACCACAAAAGGCCGCTGGTGGGTTGTGCGCAAAACATGGATGGGGGTGCGATCGCCCAGTTCCTGGCCCAGACATTCCCAGGGGAGTTTGGCAAGGGAGAAGTCTGCTTCTGGGAGCTTTGGATCGTCTTGGCATTGAATCAGGAGATTGATCGGACCATTGCCCTGGGCTGCTTCACTCAAAACCTGCCGAATTTCAAACAACTCACGGCCCCGCAGCCAATCGCGGAGGGCATTAATCAACTGACTTTGAGTAAAATTCAGTCTGGTTTCCCAGTTAATCGGTGTAGCAGCGACTTTTCCCACGACTGTGACGCGACCGCGATGTAGCCCCTTAGCGTAGTAGGTATGATAGGCCTCGGCCCAATCTTGATAGTGTTTTGGCAAGGAAGAGGGAAAGGATATTCTGGCATCAAGGCCATGCCCCTTTCCCCAACTCAACTTAAATAGACAAGTGTTATCAATTCGCCAGACCTCTAGCAGAAATTCCATCCGAGCACCTCAAACAAAGGAACACACATTTTTCAATCGATCGCAAAACTAAGCCTCAAACTTCAAAGGCGGCAGAACGAGTTCTGACTGAGCTGTGGCGATCTCAAGGGTAAATTGCTCCTGGAGAAAGCCGATCGCCTGAAAAATCTGATAATGCTCTAGACTTTCCAGTTTCTCCGTGGCCATGACATTCCCCATTTGCTGGACTGAAATTCGGATGGGTTGGGTGACCATGTCCAGGAGCTGGGCAATAATGAGTAGTGACCATTCGGGTTCTTCGCCCGGCGGCGCATCATCTCCTGATAATTGCCAGGTGACAAACGTCAGACGAAAGGATTGCCCATCTAAGGATAGATTCTGGTAATTCACCCGCACATCGACGGGAATGTTGTATCCCTGCTGAGTGATAGCTTGCAGGACAGTGGTGTCCGGCCCTCGAAACCCATCATTGTCGCCTCGAAACGGCACAGCGGGGATCAGTTCTCTGAAATCATTGGGGAGAAGGAGGACTTGATCGAGCGATTGGCTGATTTGATCGAGCCTTTGATTCCAGTTTTCTAGGGTGACTTGCTGTTGTAGCCAGTTTCCTGTGTTGACGATCGGTTGAATGAGGAGTTGTTTTATGGGGGCGATCGTGACGGAGAGGCTACTTTGGGGGAGTGGAATGGCTTCGAGGTTGAGGTGGCTGGCTAGGAAGAGGAGGCGATCGATTCTGGGTTCAAATTGTTCGGTGGGGATGCTGTAAATGCCGTTGTGGGGCGTGATTTTCTGTTGGGTGCGATAGTTTTGGAGTTGGTCATGGCGGAGGAAGCCTTGGAGGCTGGCGACTTGGGCCTCTGGGTTGATGTTGACGGTGATGTAGAATTGGGCCAGTTGTTTGGGTTGCTCGACGATCGCGCTGGGGAGTTCGATCATATCGTCTGGGCTGCCTGTGGTGGGGATGAGGCAGAGGCGGAATTGGTTGAGGTAGAGCTGGGAGATGGCGGCGGGTTGGTCGGGGTGGCTAGGAATGATCAGGCGGGCTTGGCTGCGATCGCAGTCGAAGGTCAGGCCTGTGGCGGTCCCGTAGGTTTCGAGCCATTCGGTGAAGCCGGAGAGGGCCAGGAGGGCCAGATAACTTTGCCAGCGGATGGGTTGAGCGATCGATTGGCTGAGGCTGAGGGCCTGTTCGATTTCTGGGATATCGACTAGGTATTGACCTTGGGGAAGAAATTCAAAGGGTGTTGTTTCTATGGATTGGGATTGCATGGTTTTTATGGGATTGGGTACGTTCAACTGTGTTGGATAGCGTTAGTGCGGGCGATATTGTTCCAGGAAGTCACAAATGGCTTCACCCAATTGGCTTCTTTGGCCTTGACGGGATTGTGCTGCGTTGTAACGTAGCTTCTCGTCTTCACTCACTAGGGTTTCAAGATAGGCTTGAAGTTGATCCTGTAGGTGGAGTAGGCGATCGGCATCATTGAAGTATGCTGCTAGCCTAGGTGTATCATTCCGTAACCGCTCTGCCATATGCGTTGCGATCCCAATCGAGAGGAGTTTGAAATTAAGAAGTCGGGAGATGGTGTATTGCCCTGGTAGTCCTAGTTCTTGGGCGATGTTGGTTTGGGAGCGGTATTCGTTGTATTGCAGATGGAGGATGGTCAGGATTTTTCGGGCTTTGTCTGGCTTCTGTCGGCTCAGGTGATTTGTGAGGGTTTTGGCGACGGATTCTCTGAGGTAGCGATCGAAGAGCAATAGTAGCTCCGAGGGAATGGAGGAGCCACCAGAGGTCGGGACCATGGCCTGGGGGGGCATTTGCTTAAGGCGGTGGCGGCGGATGTAGTCGGCGATCGGATGGAGGTGCTTGGTGGGGAAGTCTTCGGGGTTGTTTTCGCTCAGGTTAAGGTAGGCGATCATGCGTTGGCATTGGTCGAGGGTGGGTTCTGGGCAGGGTTTGCCCCGTTGGGGGGTATGTTCGGCTCGGTAGATGGCGTGATAGGCTTCTAGGGTGGTGACGAGGGTGAGGAGTTGTTGAACCTCTCTTTGGTAATTGGGGCCGGGATTTTTGGGTGGTTTATCGGGGTTGGAGAAGTTGAAGTGTTTGATCAGGATGCCTTTGAGGCGTTGGGGTTGGGTGTCGTTGAGGAGTGCCCAGTCGCTAATTGGGAGGATGCCGTATTCTTCTTTGAGGAATTTTTTGAGTTTTGAGTCTTGCCAGGTGAGACGGCTGGCCCAGCCGCTGAGGCTGCCTTTCTGGGGATCGAATTTTTCGAGGATACGGTAGGAGAGGGGTTGGTAGCGATCGCCCCTTTCGTCGATGTATTGGGCTGGGCGTTGGATGGAGAGTTGGTTGTTGTGGTAGGTGATTTCGATGTCGAGGTGGCCGTTATCATCCAGGGTGCGTGGGGCGAGGGCGGATAGGGTCAAGCCGTAGTGTTCGCCGTAGGTTTGGACGAGGCGGTGGCAGCTAATCAGGATGTAGTGGGAGGTGTAGCAGCGGAGGCAGAGGGCGGCTTGGTGATGGGCTTGTTTGAGTTCTTCGACGAGGAGGGTTTGGAGGGTGCGATCTTCGAGGGGGTCTTGGCTGACGAGTTCAGTGTGTTCGGTTTCGAGGTGTTGTAATGCGGGGGGGCGATCGATTTCGGCGATCGTTCCGGAGGCTTCTAATCGTACGAGTTTCCAGTATTTCACGGGGGCTACCATGATTAATTTATCCCTGACCAACAAGTTACGAGCATCATAGCAAGAGGATTAGGATTTTTGCTAGTGAAATGCAAGTTTTTTTACATTAATAAGGCAAGAAAGATTCTAGCCTTTCTTGCCTTATTAAATCTGATGTGAGTTTCCCTAGTTGCCTTGCAGGGATCGATCGCTCATTTGAGACAGCACCTCTGAGGAAAATAGGGTGGGTCGCAGTTCTTCTCTGGGATGGTCACCGATTTGGATGATTTCCTGCATGAAGAGTTTGGCGCGGTCCATGTCTAGATCTCCATCAATCAAAATACCGATGGCATTTGTGCTGCTACGAACCACGAGAAAGCGATTTCTCAGTAGGAAATATAACATTAAGCACAACATGGTGCCCAAGATGAAGAGAGGTATGCCAGCGGAGGCTACACCGAGGATACCAGCGAGAATGAGAAAGAGTTGATTTCCCTGTTCCACAATTTCCACGGAGTCAATCTGGTGGAGGGCAATTTCACAATGTCGTGAGCCGAACCACATGCCTAGGCATCGATTTTGGGTTTGTTCGACAAGGTGTTTGGGTTTGAGGGCGATCGAGGTTTTGCCTAGGCCGCGATAGAGGACGCCGTATTTGAAGGTTACAGGGGTTCCGGTCATTTCGACGATCGAGGCTGTGTTGCTGGTTATCATGGGGGAAATGCTCCTGTGTTTGCTCAAAGTTAGCCGGTGGGGGTTTATCCGCGATTTTTGATGGACATGACTTCTACGATTTTGAGGGCGCGGTCTTGGTTGATTTCTAGGATGCGGCAGAGTTCGTTGAGGAAGTTTTCTTCTTCTCGGGTGACGGTGCCATCGGCGAGGACGAGGTCTGTGGCGACGGCAAAGGCGGATTCGCGCAGTTCAAAGGGGAGGGAGCCTTTGGCGGCGTTGAGCAGGTTGGGGACACCGTCGCGGCGCATCAGGCCGAAGAGTTTGTCGTACATGCGGCGGTGCATGTCGGCGGGGTAGGCTTTGAAGAGTTGCATGCGCATGAGGCTGGAATGGATGGCGTTGACTTCTTCGTCGGCGAAGTATCCGTCGGAGCGATCGCGGTGATGGTGATGGCGGCGAAGGCTTCGGCGGGGCTGAGGTCGGTGGCGGTGGTTTGGCGGTTGCCGAGGACTTGATCGAAGAGACCCATAGTGAATGATTCCTTTGGTTATAAGAGTATGTGGTGGCGGGGGCGATCGCCCCCGCACGGTGAGTTGTCATTCTCCTTTGTGGGGACTTATGCATTTTGTTAATCTTTCACTGCGCTGCTGGACCGCCTTGGGTTAAAACCCGAGGCTAATAGCTAAAACCAGCTAAAGCAGGTTGGAAGTTTATCGTATTTTTCCCTGACCAGAGTGCATAGGGCATGGGAACCTTGAATGATAGGTGGGGGCGATCGATCCACTCCTGACCTGGTCTATGAACTTATTCTAAGCCCGATCGCTTCAGTCCTCTAAAACGGACTACGATGATGAAACGATCGCATTTAACCTGTTTCAACAGGTTTGAGCTGTTAGCCTGGGATTTTAATCCCAGGCGGGCTAGGCGATCGCCCCTTAATTCCCTGTTGTCTGTGCATTTCCTGGAGAACTATTATGATGATGCGTTTTCTGCTGTCTTCTGCGAGTTTGGCTTTGGTGTTGGGGGTTTGTGGTGGGGCGATCGCGATTCCGGAGAGGGCGATCGCGCAATCTGTGACGACGGTGCAGGCTGATGAGGCAGAGACTCAGCGGTTGGTGAAATTGGCGGAGGGTTTCCATCAGGCAAAGGAATACGATCGGGCGATCGAGCATTATCAAAAATCACTTGCAGTCTATCAGAAGACGAATAATAATCAGGCCGCGATCGCCCAGGTTTGGATTAATCTAGGTGACAATCATTTCTCTCTTCAGCAATATCCCAAGACTCAGGAATCACTTCAGCAAGCACTCAAAATCTATCAAGATACAAAAAATAACGCAGGGATGGGTGATGTCGAGAATCGAATTGGGAACACATATTATCGAGTGAAAGAATATGACAAGGCTTTGGGGGCTTATGGGCGATCGCTATCAGCCTATCAAGCGGCAAAGAATGAGGTTGATACAGCTTTAGTTTGGAGCAATATTGCTAATGCACATTGGGAAATGAGTAGTTATGCAGATTGCTTAACAGCTTTACAGAAATCGCTAGAAAATTATGAGAAGAATGGCAATAATGATAGAATTGCGTATATAGAAAATTGGAAGGGCGTCACATTAGAAAAACTAGGTCAAACTTCAGCCTCAATTGATTCCTACCAAAAAGCTTTGTCTGCCTATCAGAAGACTGCCAATCAAGCGGGGATCTCCAACGTCTATGGGAATATCGCACATTACTACGAAACTCGGAAAGATTTTTTGAATGCATTAAAAAATTATAAAAAGAAATTAGAATCCCAGCAAGCTTTTAGAAATCCCGATCGAATCAATGAAGCATATACCTTGAGAAAGATTGCTCGGATCCATCATTATCTTAAACAAGATCGAGAAAGTATCAGTATCTATCTATCTACGCTTAAAATCTTCAAAGAAGAAAAAACTAAACTTGTAGGGAGTCAGAATAAGTATGACCTGGCTTTAACACTCTGGGAACTGGGCAACTGTTATTTCGCTTCAAAAGAATATGAGAGGTCCCTCCAGATTTATCAAGAATCTTTGACGGAATACCAGGGCAGTCCGCAGGACGAAGCAGACGTTCTCCGAAATATGTCAAATTCACTAAGGCAATTGAATCGATTGCCGGAAGCAGGTCAAATCTACGAGCAGTCTCTCAAAAAAGCCCAGTCCTACCTAAAAAATCAAATTAAAGACCCTGATGAATCTTCTCAATCTTCTCAACAGGTATCAGGTCAATCTAAAGTAGCCAACAATAAAATTCAGCAACAGGCTGAGATCGAAGGAACTTGGCAAATCTCAAGGGGACAAAATAGCAACGGTAAAGCCTATACCGGGACAATAACTATGGCTAAATTAAAAAATATGTATCGTATGTTTGGAGATTTGTCCTCTGGGAAACGATCTGGGATTGGATTGTTAGAAGGTAATCAACTGTTTGTTGGGTGGAATCAAGGCTCCAATCCATCTGGGGGTGTTTTTGCCTATAGAATTAATTCGGATGGTTCGCTTTGGGGCCGATGGGCTGAGGCAAGTGGAATGATTGGGACTGACAAATGGTCTGAAGGAAAGCCAGGTGTAATTGAAGGGAAGTATAAACTTCAGGGAACAAATTATACGGGAGTGCCTTATAAAGGCATTGTCGAAATCCGAAGAGTTGGAGATGCCTACGAAATTTTCTGGAATAGTGACATTAAATATAAAGGTATTGCCATAATATCTGGTGATTATTTGGTTGGAGGCTGGGATAATACAGGAAATCCTGGTGTTGCAATTTATGATATTAAAGATAAGCAGTTGACAGGACAGCTACTATCTTTTAAGAATCCAAGACTGTCTTCGGAATCTTTAATTTTTAACCAAAAATCTCTCAATACAACATTGGTTGAAGTGCTCAAGCTCGAAACTGAAGCCTCTTATCTTGTAGGTGTGGGTAAGATCTCGTTGGCGATCGAAAAACTACAGGGTGCATTGAATTTAGTTCAAAAAAACTCAAATCTACAATATTCGGCGAAAATATTAGAGTCAATTGGTGATTTGTATCGAACTCAGGAGCAATATCTCATTGCTCTAAGTTTCTTTCAGCAGGCTCTCGATATCTCTCAGAAGCTTAATGACCAAGAATCTGAAGCAACAGTATTGAATAAAATTGGTACTGTGTATAGCCGTCAAGGTAGATATTCTCAAGCATTGGAAAAATATCAAAAATCTTTGGCTATCATAGAAAGACTCAGATTTATTAATATATCTGACGTAATTGAAGCTGACATAATATTTGTGAATACTGGATCGATTTATATGATGCAAGGAAACTATGCTCAGGCCCATGATAGATATAAACTTGCGCTGGAAATTTCTAAGCAGAGGCAGGATTACTTTGTTCAGGGAGTAGTGGTTGACAAAATCGGGTCAGCATACTTTGAGCAAGGCTATTATGACCTAGCGCTTAAATCTTATCAGGATGCTTTGGGCGCATTTAAAAAAAGTGGGGCCAATGCATCTACTCATGGTATAACCCAAAAGAATATAGGATTGGTCTATGCTGCCAAAGGTGAATATGATAAGGCACTCTCTCAGTATGAGAAAGCCCTAGTCAACCAACGCTCTGATTTAAATCGAAATCAAGCCGAAGATGCTGCTATTGTAAATGGGTGCGGCTCTTTTGAAGTAATGCAATTAAACTGCCAATAAGCGTTCAGGCTCCTGAAACTTGCTGACATGATTGCGTTGAAACTCCTGCATTTTATGGAATTTCCAATAGTCAGCAAAATCTCCACTAGACTTGAGGGCTCGGATCTTGAGCACCGCTTCAGCCCGGTCCAGTCGCCACCTTGCCCCTGTAATGTCCATCCGGTCACAAATCAAGTGGCGGCAAGCTCCCTCAATCACCCCTGTCGCAATCGGATAGCCTTTTTCTAAATAGCGGTCATAATGCAGAAACTCACGATACTTCAACAGATAATCCGCACATTTATCGACTTTTTCTCGTTCTTTCTCTGATAGCTCCTTTAAGGTGGCACTGCGGCGAATACCTGCCGCCACGTCACTGGCTTTCCCTTGGAGTATTCTTAAGGCCCGCTCCATCACCCAGCTTTCCACCTCAACAGTACCCGGTGCCATAAAACAAAAGGCAGCTTTCCACAAATATTCCAACACATGAATGAAGTCCAGCATCATAGTCACCTTTACGTTTGCTTGTTTAGCGGCGGCTTTCATATAGTCGAGTTGTCTAGCTTCACCATCAACTAACACCACCCATTCACGCGCTCCGGTCGGGTCACGTCGCAGGGCTTCCTCAAAGGCACTCCCAATCACTGTCTTGGCATCTTGCTCCACACTTGCCCAGACTCGCTTATTGCTGATGGCTGGGCGCACTAGCGATTCTACCTCTGGTCCAACTATTTGTTCAGGACGCCGCTCAAAACGAGGCACGCTATAGACTGCTGCCACCGTGGCCATCCGTTTGCGCTGACTTTTTTCTCCCGGACTTAAGCGAGTTTTTGGGTTCTTCGCGGCCTTCGCGGCGGCCTTCGCTGTGGCTGCCCGTAAATCGGCGCTATGCATCACGATGCCTTTCCCATCCGTCGTTATGACCAGTAAATCGGTTGATGTTTCCACAGATTCTTGAGTCCGCTGAGCATAGAAATTATCAAAATCCTCGGAGACCTTGACAATTAATTCCTCACATTGACGTTTCCCCACCTTGCTACCTGTGGTCTCTCCCATCACCTGGCTTGTCTCCGTAAAGGATACGGAGGCCGCAGTGCTCGCTATCCGTTGGCGTATGCCATCAGAATATTGGTCTGGACCCAAGTTTAACTGCCCATCGCCGGGATACAGCGCACTGACGCCTGCTTCTTTACTACTGTAGCCCAGACGACTCACCACCACTTCGCCAAACAGCGTTGAGAGCTGACGTTGGCAGCGATTGCGACGGTGAGGACGCTTCGCACCATCGGCTCCCACCACGTTGACCTGCGCCGATTCCGCCTCGTAGCGCTCATCGAGGTGGCTTTGAAACAACCGACGCAGTAACTCATTACCCTCCACTCGAATCATTTCCTCTAGCTCGCCATGCTCCATAGCTTGACTCTCTGGCGATTGCAAACGGCTGACGAGGCTGGCATATTGCTCTTCGGCCAAACTATAGGGACTTGCTGGAGTTATCGTCATGGGTTTTAGAGAAATAGGGGATCTATCACCTGAAAAAATGATACGTCCAGGATCTATCTCCAAAAATAGCAGAAAATCTCATAGGAAAGCTGCAAATGCTTCATAAAATGTTACCTAAAAAGAGCCACACCCAA
>JAAUSA010000124.1 GCA_012031975.1 Alkalinema sp. RU_4_3
GCGGCTCACCCATGCCCATAAATACCAGATTGCGAATCTGGCTGGGTTGCCAATTGTTGTCTCGAGCCGCGTACAGCACTTGCTCGATCATCTCGCCAGCCGTTAAATTGCGCCCAAAACCCATGCGCCCTGTGGCGCAAAAGGCACAACCTGCGGGGCAGCCGACCTCCAGGGCGCCGATCTGCGGGGCGCCAACCTAACGGGTGCCAACCTCAGTCGCGCTAACCTGGCGGGCGCCAACTTGACCGAAGCCAACCTCAAGGGCGCCAACCTCACCCAGGCCGACTGCTCCCAGGCGATCTTCCAGGGGGCCTTCCTGAGTGATGCGATCGCCACCGCCGCCAACTTCACCGAAGCCAATTTCAAGGACAGCAAACTCAACCGCATCCAGCTCGAAAGCTCCAACCTCGAAGGCACAGATCTGACCGGCGCCACCCTCAATGCGGCCAAACTTAGCCGCTCCACCATGCAGGGCGCCATCTTCCGCAATGCCCGCCTCAACAAAGCCGAACTAGGCCGGGCCAACCTCCAGCAGGCCGTTCTGATTGAAGCCACCCTAATCGAAGCCTACCTGGGCCGAGCCGACCTCCGAGGCGCCGACCTCAGCGGAGCCAATTTAATCCGCGCCGAACTCAGCAGTGCTATCCTGGCCGGAGCCATCTTCACCGGAGCCACTCTCCCCGACGGTAGCATCCAAGATTAAAATTACAAACCATTAGTCTTACAAACCATGAGTTACAAACCCTTCACTCAAAGGCCTATTCAGACAGCGTTTGTTTACAATAGGGCCTTGTTTGTAAACAAACATTACAGAATTGCGGTTTTACCAGCATTCTGCCTTGACGTCTAGAAAGAGGTTCGTTAAGGTAACATACATACCCGGGTAATCCAGTATGAGTTCTATGCAAGAGAAGCACAAAGTCACGCTTTATCTTTCCTCCGATCTGCATCGCCAGCTCAAGATTAGGGCTGCGATCTCTTCGGACGCGATGTCTGACATCGCCCAGCGCGCGATTGACTTCTATCTAACGCACTCAGATATTGTGGAGCGGGTAGATGAAGCCCATGGTCGCACCCATCAGCTCTATAGCTGTCCTGAATGTAGCAGTGCCGTTGTGATTCGTGGGGGGGAATTGGTCGCCCTTGGGAGTCAGCCAACCACCATTGCCATCGACGGGAAAGGCGAGGATTTGGTGGCGGACGAACGTCTGGCCCAGCGCATGCTGGCCGTGACGAACGCCCAGGGTGAAGAATTAGTGCCCTGCTAGCGGTTTTGCTGGCTGTGGGATTGGCCTATGTGCTTTTGCTTGTCTTGGTGCTTTGCTCGTCGAATGGTTAGGTGTTTGCGCCGTTTTGAGTAGGTCAAGCTTATGCAAGAAGAGCTGAGTATCCTAGTCCAAGCCCAGTACCCGCTGATCTACTTGGTCACGTCTGAGGAAGACCGCGCTGAACAGGCTGTGATGGCCCTGGCGCGATCGGGACAGCCCGCCCGTCGGATTTTCTCCTGGACCCTGACCAGGGGTTTGGTGGAACATAATGATTCGGCAAGTACCACCCAACAGGGGACAATACCGCCCCAGCAGGCCCTAGATTTTGCCATTCGCCAACGCGAACCCGCAATCTTTCTGTTTAAGGACCTCCATCCCTTCCTCGATGGCTCCGGCAATCCCGAAGTGATTCGCTGGCTGCGGGATGCGATCGCCCAGTTTCGGGGTACGGAAAAGGTGATTGTGCTGATGTCTCCGGTGCAGCAGGTGCCCATTGAGCTAGAGAAAGAGGTGGTGGTGCTGGACTTCGCCCTGCCCAACATGGGCGAGCTCAATCAGGTGCTCAGCAATCAGCTCCTCAAAAGCCGCAGCCTAAAACTGGCCGCCGAAGGCGCGAGAAATTGCTCAAGGCGGCCCTGGGTCTGACCCTGGATGAGGCGGAAAAGGTCTATCGCAAAGCCCTTGTGACTGCGGGTCAGCTGACCGAAGCCGAAGTGCCGATTGTCCTATCCGAGAAGAAGCAGCTCATCCGGCGCAATGGCATCTTGGAATATGTCGAAGAAGATGAAACCCTGGAAGCCGTCGGCGGCCTCGATGAGATGAAGCATTGGCTGCGACAGCGATCGAATGCCTTCACGGAGCGGGCCAGGGAATACGGCCTACCCCAGCCCAAGGGGATGCTGATTCTGGGGGTACCCGGCTGCGGCAAGTCCCTGATTGCCAAGACCACGGCCAGGCTCTGGGGTCTGCCCCTGCTGCGACTGGACTTGGGCCGGGTCTACGACGGCTCCATGGTGGGTAAGTCAGAGGCCAATCTACGCAGTGCTTTGAAGACCGCTGAATCGATTTCCCCGGCGATTTTGTTCATCGACGAATTGGATAAGGCCTTTGCTGGGAGTTCCGGCAGTGCGGATTCCGATGGCGGCACCTCCAGCCGGATATTCGGTTCCTTCCTGACCTGGATGCAGGAGAAGACCTCCCCTGTATTCGTCATGGCCACGGCTAACCGGGTCGATCGCCTGCCCAGTGAGTTCCTGCGCAAGGGGCGCTTTGATGAGATTTTCTTTGTGGATCTGCCCAGTTCTGAGGAGCGCGAAGATATCTTCCGCATCCACCTGACGAAGCGCCGCAAGGAGATTGCTCGGTTTGATTTGAAGCAGTTGGCAAATGTCTGCGATGGCTTTTCCGGTGCGGAGATCGAGCAGGCCCTGATTGCTGCCATGTATGAGGCCTTTGCCCAGGACCGGGAGTTTACGCAGTTGGATATTATTGGGGCGATCAAGTCTACGCTGCCGCTGTCGCGCACCATGACGGAGCAAGTCGGTGCCCTGCGGGACTGGGCTCGCCAGCGGGCCCGGCCCGCTGCGACGGCCATCGCTGAATACCAGCGGCTGGAGTTTTGAAGCTCCATAGAGACTTTTACTCGATCGTTGCCCTAGGGGGCGATTGGGTAGGGGCTAGCGATAGGGGTTCGTCCCTTGGCTAGCAGTTTAGATGCATCTCTAGGCGGTTCCTTGACCGGAATCGATTCTAGGGACTGGCACGGTCCAAACGGTTCAGTTCACATCAAGTTGATTGTCGTTTGCTAATTTTCCAAGGAGGAAACTCGCATGTCCCACTTTAGTACACTTCGTACCAAGATATCGGATGCTGAAGTTTTGAAGTCTTCTTTGAAAGACTTGGGTATTTCCGTGAAAACGGAAGCAGATGTCCGTGGCTATCAAGGTCAGCGCGTTCGTGCTGATATCGTTGCTACCCTTGAAGGCGAATATGATCTGGGCTGGTCCCGCAACGCTGATGGCTCTTTTGATCTGATCGCTGACCTTTGGGGCGTGGCGAAGAAGCATAACCAGACTGAGTTGATTAACTCAATCAATCAGAAGTATGCCGTGAACAAGACGCTGGCCGAAGTGAAGCGTCCTGGCTTGAACAATGCCAACGTCAAGCTAGTGATGCAGTAGTTTCTGCGCGTTCCCAAGCTTGCGGGCCGCTATGCGCGGCCCGTTTTTTATGGCCGATTCTTCCTATGATAGATAGGCGGGTTTTGTAAGAGGCGGATGATGGCGGAGTTTGAACGGGCGGGGGCGATCGCCCAGGTGATTGAGACAGCTGGCAGGAAGGCCGAACAGATGCGCCTGGCGGGCCTGCAGGTGGACCAGAAGGGACCGGGGGACTTTGTGACGCAGGTCGATCGCACCTTGGACAGAGACCTATCGGCGGCCTTCTATGACCTGTTTCCCCAGGATGTGGTGATCAGTGAAGAAAATAGCGATTCCGTGGGGCGGTTTGGCGGCGGGGAGGGGCGGTTTTGGTGCATCGATCCGGTGGATGGCACCCGCGATTTTATTG
Organism: Alkalinema sp. RU_4_3; assembly: GCA_012031975.1. GTDB lineage: Bacteria > Cyanobacteriota > Cyanobacteriia > Leptolyngbyales > Leptolyngbyaceae > JAAUSA01. Next base: position 3,837 of record JAAUSA010000124.1, read on the forward strand.
AGACGGGCCGGAATTATGCGGTCATGGTGGGCGCCCTCCAGGGGGGTGAGGCCCAGGCAGGCTGGGTGTATGAGCCCGCCGCCGATCGGATGTATTTTGGCGGTTGGGGCTGGGGATTGTATTGTCGGGAGGGCGATGGCGTCAAGGACTGCTATCCCCAGCCGCCCATGCAGCCGGGGCGGGTGATCGTGGGGGATGCCGATCGCGATAACTATGGGGCGCAGCTGCGGGAAATTTTGCCGGAGATTGAGGTGTGGAACCGACCGGGGAGCTTTGGCCTGAAAATTATTGACGTGATTCTGGGCCGAGCTGAGGCACTCCTCTACTTCAACGGCCGCGTCAAACTCTGGGATACGGTCGGACCCATGGCCCTGGCGCGCCAGGCGGGCCTGCGGATCTGCGATCTGACGGGGGCACCCCTGAGCTTTAGCGATCTCGATGGGGCAACCCTGGGCCACCGCCAGGCGATCATTTTGGGCTGGCCCCATGCGGTGGAAAATTATTTACTCCGGCTGGGACAATTGAGAATCCGGTAGATCTGCGGAGCTTGGTGAGTGCTTATAGACAAAGGGCTGGGCATACTCGTTTCTAGGGGAGAGGACTAACTAAAGTTAGTCCTCTCCCCTAGACAGCGTTTGAAATAACGTTTGAAGGATTGGTGCATTCGCAAACTTTTGCGGAATTTCACTGATGTTATTATCGTGCTCACCTATGATGGCTACAGCCTTCCTTAGGAAGGATTGTATCTACCTTGCCCCAGTCAGTTGATGGCCCTCAGCGCCCGGCTGATTTCTCAAGTTCTATTCCCGCGTGAATTCTTTCCTTCCATGCAGACTGAAGCAATCGGCGATCTATTTCCCTTATTGGCAGCGGCTAATCCAGATACCCTTGATCTGATTATGTCCGTGGCCGTGGAGCATCAATACCCCGCAGGTCGCGCGGTATTGATGGAGGATGCCTGGGGCAATGCGGTGTACTTTGTGGCCGAAGGTTGGGTCAAGGTACGACGCAATGCCACCACAGGTGAAGAACTGGCGGCCCTGGCGATTCTGGGCAAGGGCGACTTCTTTGGGGAGATGGCGGTGCTCGACGAATCACCGCGATCGACCGATGTGATCGCCCTAACCTCTGTCAAACTCCTCAGCGTGGCGGCCCAGCGGTTTGTCCAAATTCTGTTTAAGGACCCGCAGCTGCACCACCGGATGTTGCAGCTGATGGTGCGCCGCCTGCGCCAGACCAACTATCGCTTCCAACTGCGCGATCAGCCCCCCGCCGTCAAACTGGTCCATACCCTGGTCACCCTCGCCGAAGCCTACGGCCAAGATACGGAGCAGGGCATCGACATCGTCAACTTGACGGCCAAGGATTTGGCGGATGTCTCGGATATTTCGATCGAGGAAGCGGGCAAAATTCTCGAAAAGCTGACGGAAAAGGGCTTAATTCAGCCCAACCCCGATCGGCATGTCATGCATATTCTGCAGCCCAAGCAGATGAAGCAGATCCTCGCCAAGGCCAGCAAGTAATCTCCGCATCCTACCGTTTGGGAACTTCATAGGCAAAGAAATCCGACGCCATCAGGGTATTGGGGAAGATCGCCTTGGCCTCCGCTAGCAAATCCTGCAATTGCACGGGGTTGCCGGGCGCATAGCGGGGGCTAAAGTGGGTCATGATCAACTGCCGCACGCCCGCTAGATGAGCCACCTGCGCCGCCATGGTGGAGGTCGAATGCTGGCGCTGAAAGGCCATCTCTGCCTCTGCATGGGAAAAGGTGGCCTCGTGGATCAGCAGATCCGCATCTTCAGCCAGCTTGACCGCCCCATCACAGAACACCGTGTCGGTGCAATAGACCACCTTGCGACCAATCTGGGTCGGCCCGCAGAGGTCCTGGCCGGAAATCCGCTGGCCATTCTCTAGGGTGATGGTCTCGCCGTTTTTCAGCTTGCCGTAGAGGGGGCCGGAGGGGATACCTAGGGCTCGGGCGCGATCGACATCAAAATGCCCAGGGCGATCCTTCTCACTGACGCGATAGCCATGGGCCGTCACCCGGTGCTTCAGTAATTCACAGGTCACCACATACTGATCGTCCTCAAACACCACACCGGGCTGAACGGCATGGACCCGGACCGGATAGGAAAAGTAGGTCTGGGAATAGCGCCGACAATATTTGAGATAGTCATTGAGTTCCGGCGGACCATAGATATCCACCTCCTCCATGTTGCCCGCCAGGCCACAGCTCGCCAGCAATCCCATCAGGCCGAAAATATGATCTCCATGCATATGGGTGACAAAAATCCGCCGCAGCTGACTGACCCGCAGATCGCTGCGCAAAAACTGATGCTGCGTCCCCTCCCCGCAGTCAAACAGCCATAATTCACCGCGCTGGATCAGCCGCAGGGCGACACTCGAAACATTGCGACTGCGGGTGGGGACACCAGAACTGGTTCCCAGGAAGGTAATTTCCATGGGGTCGAGAAATAAAGGGCGCAGCCTCTATCCTGCCACAGGAATCTGTCTTAGGTCAGAGAATCAAATCTTCCTTGGGCTAGATATTGGGGATCAAAGCGCCCCGATCGCAAAAATTTCGTTTACAGTAGCTAAGGACTTTTGCACCTGTCGAATCTGCCAGTTTTTAGCGCGCGTATTTCCTGATGACCCAGGACCCGGCGAGAAAACATGAAAGATACGTTTGAGATACGGGAACTTCTAAGGCCAGGAAACTGATCTATGGGTTTACCGTCGGTTCTGAGAAATTTTTACACTAAAAATCGTTGACATAGAGGTCCCCGTCCATGACTGTCCGATCGATCGCCCTGGGTCTGATACAAACCCTTCCCCGCCGCTACGGCTGGCTGACGGCCATTTTCTGGCTCATCCTACTGGCGCCCGCCTACGCCCTGGACCTGCGGGTGATGATCCAGGAGAATCAAGGCCAAGTGAACATTGGCAGCTCTAGCAATGCCCTGGTGCGCGATGACTCCGGCAAAGTCGTGGGGGAGCTGGCCTCCATGAATGGCTTTACGGCCCAGGCCACCGATCGGGGCGTAGCCCTCGATCGCTGGAAGTCCTCCACGATCAGCATTGAACCCAAGGATAAAAATGCCGTGGTCTGGATTGGGGACAAATGGTATCGCGGCAAGGCCGTGATTACCCGTGCGGGCAGCGGCATCACCGCCGTGAACCATGTGGACCTCGATCAGTACCTTTGGAGTGTGCTGGGCGGCGAAATGAACGGCAATTGGCCCCAGGAGGCCCTCAAGGCCCAGGCCGTGGCGGCCAGGTCCTATGCGCTGTTTCGCCGGGAGAAAGGGGCCAATGTGCTCTACGACGTCGGGAACACGACCCTTTGGCAGGTCTACCGAGGGGTCCAGGATGAGTCCGGTGGCACCCAGCAGGCGGTCAATGCCACCAGTCAGCAGGTGGTGATCGTCAGGGGCACCACCAAGGTGATTGAAGCGGTGTTCCACTCTTCCTCCGGCGGCCATACCGACAACTCCGAGGATGTCTGGTCCTCGCGGGTTTCTTACCTGCGGGCGGTGAAGGACTATGACGATGGGGCGCCCGTTTTTCGATGGAACAAGACCTTTACCCGCAGTGAGTTGAGCAGTCGGATTACGGGGGTGGGCTTAATTAAGTCGATCCTGCCCGATGAGAAAAGCCGTACCTCAGGAGAGCGCTACCTGCGTTGGACCGTGGAAGGTGAACAGGGCAAGAAAACGATTTCGGCGGATGATTTGCAGGACGCGCTGGATTTGAAGAGCAGCAAGGTCCTCGCCATTACGCCGGAACCTACCAAGACAGCCAGTACGAAACCCATGAGTGCTGATGTCACCTTCAACGTCCAGGGCGGCGGGTTTGGCCATGGCCTGGGCATGAGTCAGTATGGCGCCTATAACCTGGCATCTAAATACAACTGGAACTACCAGCAAATCCTCCTGCACTATTACACTGGCACCCAGATCGGTCAGATTAAGTAATCCAGCCCTATTAAGTTCTTTTTAAAGAATCCCTCACAGAAGTCCTGTGGGGGATTTTTTGCTGAGGGCCTGAATATTCTCGGCATCCTAGGATGCATCAGGGCAAAGATTCAATAGCGTAGGGTTAGCCGTAAAAAAGACATGTGAAGAATCCGTGAACTTGCGTTCTACGCAAGTAATTACACGGGTTCTTGTTTGTACAATGGAATCCTAGTCAGGTTGTGAGTTCAGAGTGTTGATTGAATGGGATCGCTTTGGATGTTAAGTCTTACCTGAGGGTGTTTGTTGCATAATCGCGTTGGCTATTTGGGGGCCATTTTGTTGCTATTTGGCAAGCGTAATGAAGTGATTTCTACTACCTTAAACCCAAACCTTAGACTGATTCGGCAACGGCCCGTTGAGAGTAGTATTCATTACTCAAAGCGATTTCAAAAGTTTTAGTTCTGGGGTGCGATCGCCTTCGAATCCTCAACCACTTTTTCCTGAAAATGGGCCTGCCTTGCAAGTCCTGCTGCTTCCCTATGCTGAATTCCTCGTCACAGTCCTCTGGCATTGCCGATAGTGCGAAGATCGATCGCCTGACCGATGTTCTTTGGCGTCATCCCCTGGACAATTCCTACAGTCACCGCACCCTGTCCGGTGCCACCCTTGTTGCCGAAACGCCCCAGACCAATCTGGCCGCCCCAGGCAATTGGAGAATCGCAGCCACGGGCGATCAAAATAACGATGGTCAAAGCGATGTCCTTTGGCGCAGCGATAGCGGGCAGCTGCGCTGGCAGATGTTTGATGCCAATAATAATCTCCTGTCCCCTGTAGATCTGTTGACCGTCAGTGACTTTAATTGGTCCATTGGGGGGACAGCGGACTTCGATCGCGATGGTCAATTGGACATTCTTTGGTACAATCGATCCAGCGGAGAATTGGGCTGGTGGCTGATGAATGGCGCCCAGATCCGGGAGGTGGCCATGCTTCAGACCGTGGGCAATCCAGGGGCTTGGAATGCCGTGGGCACGACGGATGCCAATGGCGATGGCCAGATTGATATCCTTTGGCGCAATGACAGCACCCAGGCCACGGGCTGGTGGCTGATGAATGGCAAGGCGATCCAATCGGTGGCCTATCTGGTGCCCAACGAGCCCGACAGCAACCAGCAGGTCAAGGGCATCGGCGACTTCAACCGCGATGGCACCATCGACGTCCTCTGGCAAAACCGGATCACTGGCGCTACCCATCTCTGGCTAATGGATGCAGTCAAAGCCGACGGCACCCAAGTGGTGCGGCTGGAGAACTATACAGTCGATCGCCGCGCCGGGGCGGAAATTGTGGGCGTGACCTTTGGCCCGTCGCAGATTGAACCCGATGTCTCGGGCGATCTGGGCACCGCCCAGAAGCAGGATTCAGCCATCTTCTTCCATCGTCAAAGTTTGGGTGGGACCGATACCAGTGATGCCTATCGCTTCACTGTGGGCACATCGGGCATCTTCACCGCCCAACTGACCGGGCTGTCGGCGGATGCCGATATGGAATTGATTAGCGATCGCAATCGCAACGGCCAGGTGGATGCCGGGGAAGTCCTGGCCTTCCCCTGGGAACGCGGCACAAAACGGGAATCGATGCGGCGCTTTTTGGCGGCGGGGGATTATTTCCTGCGGGTGAAGGTGGTGGGTGGCAGCACGAACTATGCCCTGGCCAGCAACTTTACAGCGGCGGCCTCCGATCCATTGAAGTTTAATTTGCAGGTGAATTTTGGGACTGGGTTAGAGGGGCTGACGGCTCCGGCGCGCCAGGCGATCCTGGATGCGGCCCAATATTGGGAGGATGGGATTCTCTATCGATCGGAGATCACCACCACCAATCGTCTGGCGATCGATCTTAAGGGGGTTAATCTCAATCTCACCGACAACAGTCCCGACACCATTACCTTTGCCTTTGCCCAGCCGAAGCTCGTGCTCGAAGGCGGCAAGGTAAAAATCAACAGCGGCAGTTCGACGATCAACACCCATCGCCTGGCGGAACTGAATGCCAATCCCGGCTACCTCAAGGGGGTGATGATCCATGAATTTGCCCATGTATTGGGCTTTGGGGGACTGTGGCAGCAGGTGGACTATACGGCGCCCAATGGGGTGGTCTCAAAGGTCGGCAATAATTTTGTGGATCTGACAACGGCAACCTATCAGGCCAACAGCTACGCAGGCTGGGTCTATGGCGCTTTAACGGGCCAGAATACCGCCGCCGCCATTCCCCTCGATCGCCTATCCCTGAGCCATTGGGATGAAGATCTGTTGGATACTGAAATGATGACGCCGATCTCGGAGTTACTGGGTGTCGCTACGCCCGTGAGTGCCCTGTCCCTGGCGGCCCTGCGGGACCTGGGCTGGCAGGTGAACATGGGGGCAGCGGAGGCCTATGGATTGCCGCGCGAGCGGGCAGCCGCAGCTAACATCGATCGATCCCAGCTCTCCTATGGCGGTGCCAGTGCTTCCGTGGGGGCCGCATTGAAGGAGCACAGCCCAAATTGTGGTTGCCGCCAGCATTTGAGTATCGATCGTCCGAAATCCTTGGGATTCACTTCTCTGCAACAGGCGATTGGGATCGCCTAGGCGATTACTCTCAACTATCCCCAATCATAAAATTGCCCTGCAACGGCTTAAGGTCAGACACCTTGGTTGCGGGGCACAGGGGACAGTTGAACGCTACATAAAAGTATCCGATCAATGGCGACCTACGTCCGGCTAGGCTATGCCGCTTCTTGGACTGTCCATGGGTGAGAAGCTTGTGTCGAAAAAGGTTGAACGGGGGATCGATCGCTGGTTTTCGCAGTAAACTATGGCCACGTTCTGTAGGATGCGGCCCTAACTTTGTCATGAATTTTTTGACCCTTGTCTATGGTTTGTTTTTGTTGAGTGTGGTGGGCCTGTTTTGGTCGGTGCCAACGCAGAAACTGCGGGTTTGGGTATTGTTTGTGGCGAGTTTGATTTTCTATGGGTCCCTACAGTTGCAGTATGTGCCGCTGCTGTTGATGGCAAGCTGGATTAATTATTTCCTAGGCAGAGCGTTAGGTGCTCCCCCGGATTGGCGGATTGAGGATTGGCAGTTTGCACAGCAGGATTGGACGAAGCGGCGGGTCAAGCTCCTGTGGCTGGGCATTGGGGTGAACCTGGTGCTGCTGCTGAGCTTTAAGTATGTGCCAGTGCTCTTGACGGAGGTGGGCCGGGCCAGGGGATGGAACCTGGGCGATCCGAGTAAGACCTGGAGTGATTGGAGTAAGTTGGCTCCTTTGGGGTTGAGCTATTTTAGTTTTGAATGTATTTCCTATTTGGTGGATGTCTATCGGGGTGCCCCGGCCTCCCAGCAGTTTTTGCGGTTTGCCACTTCTAAGCTGTTTTTTGCCAAGGTGCTCTTGGGGCCGATTACGCGCTACCACCTGTTCGCGGGACAGTTGCAGAATTTGCGCTTTCCGCCCATGGAGCAGATTGTCGAGGGTTTGTGGCTGATCGCCTGCGGGGCGATGAAGAAGGCGGTGGTGGCGGATTCCTTGGCCACCTATGTGAATTTGGGCTTTGACAATCTGGCGCGGGCGGGCAGTGGGGATATTTTGCTCTGTGCGGTGGCCTACGGGTTGCAGCTGTATCTAGATTTCAGTGGCTATGTGGATGTGGCCCGAGGCAGCGCGTTGCTCTTGGGTTTCAATCTGCCCCAGAACTTCGATTTCCCCTATTTCACCACCAGCATTGCCGACTTCTGGCGACGCTGGCATATGAGTCTGGGGGATTGGCTGCGCAACTATCTCTATTTCCCCTTGGGCGGATCGCGCCAGGGTTTGGGCCGCACCTGTGCAAACCTGATTGTGGTGATGGTGTTGGCAGGTCTGTGGCATGGGGCGGCCTGGGGTTTCCTTCTGTGGGGGGCGATCCATGGTGTGGGCTTGGCGATGCATCGGATCGTGGATGGGATTTCTAAGCGATCGCCCAAACTCAAGGCCTTTTGGGAGAGTTTCCCTGGCATTGCGGTGGGCTGGGGCTTGACCCAGGGCATGGTGTTTTTGAGCTGGATTGTCTTCCGGCTGCCGGAGTGGGCAAATACGCAGTTGGCGTTTTCTCGGTTGTTTGGGGCCGCTGCTGATCCGCAGTTTATCCAAAAGGTGTATGGGGAGACCTTGAAGCTTTATCCCAATCAGATTGCGGTGGGATTGTTTGGGGTATTTTTGGTGATGGGGATTGCCTACGCCTTGCAGCGAGGTCTGAAGCTCCAGTTAAACTGGTACCTAAAGTTGCTGTTGATTCCGCTGTGTTTTTATATGGTGGCGATCGCCATGCCGAGCGGTGTTTCTTCCTACCTCTATTTCGATTTTTAACCCCCCTCTTTTTGGTTTTACCCTATGCAATCAGTCAGTTCTTCTCAAGATGTAGCCATTGGTGTCCCCCAGCGACGGCGCTGGGGAACTTGGACAATGCTAGAGGATTCGCCGCGCTATCGGATTAATCGGGTGGAGGTCGATCCGGGCCAGTTCATTGGACTCCAGATGCACCACCATCGCAGTGAGCATTGGGTCGTGGTGGCGGGGACGGCGCGAGTGATCTGCGGCGGCGAGGAAAAGATTGTCATGCAGAAGCAATCAACCTACGTGCCCAGTTCGACGCCCCACCGGGTCGAAAATCCTGGGGTGATTCCCCTGGTCCTGATTGAGATTCAGAACGGCGAGTATCTCGGGGAAGATGACATCATCCGCCTAGAGGACAATCCGCAGAATCTTCTATAGTTTTGGTTGATTGAACTATTTAGATAGCTTTGAAAACCTCGCCTTTGTGTGAGGTTTTCGTATTTTAGGCCAGATGGAGTTGGCAGTCTTGAAATAGTTTTGGTATATTTAACCATATAGATCCAAGGAGAGTTTGACCATGTTGCCTATTCCTGAGCATTACAAGCGCGATCGCGTCGGTGAAGTCTGGCGAGTGCCCTATGGGGAATTGGCGGCGGAAGCTCCGGTTTGGGCCAATCAGCATGGGATTGGTCTAGCGGCGGCGGATGCAGAGCGGGTTTGTCTAGTAGCGATCGATGTGCAGAACACCTTCTGCATTCCGGGGTTCGAACTCTACGTGGGCGGGGCTTCGGGCCAGGGGGCCGTGGAGGACACAGGCAGGCTCTGTGAGTTTATCTATCGGCACCTGGGGCGGATTACGGAGATCGTACCGACCATGGACACCCACCAGGCCATGCAGATTTTCCATCCGGTGTTTTGGGTTGATCAAAATGGAAAACATCCCGACCCCGTGGCGACGATGATTACGTTGGAGGATGTGGTTTCAGAACGCTGGCGAGTCAATCCAGCTATGGGCAACCTGGAGGCATTACAGCAGCATGCCCTGCACTACGTGGGGCGTTTGACAGAACTGGGCAAATATCCCCTGACGATTTGGCCCTACCATTCGATGCTCGGGGGAATTGGCCATGCTTTAGTGTCGGCGTTTGAACAGGCGGCCTTTTTCCATGGCATGGTGCGATCGACCCAGCCCCGCATCGAGTTAAAGGGCGATAATCCGCTGACGGAAAACTACTCGGTGTTGCGGCCTGAGGTCTTAGAGGGTGTGGATGGGCCGATCGCCACCAAAAACAGCACCTTAATGGAGCATTTACTGGCCTTCGATCAGGTCATTATTGCCGGACAGGCCAAGAGTCATTGTGTGGCTTGGACGATCGCCGATCTGCTCGATGAGATCAACGCCGTTGATCCGGCCTTAGCCCAGAAGGTGGTTTTGCTCGATGACTGTGCTTCGCCTGTGGTAGTACCGGGGGTTGTGGATTTTAGCGATCGGGCAGAAGAAGCCTACGCGCGGTTTGCAGCGGCAGGCATGCAGCGGGTAAATGCGATGGATTGGCAGATATCCAGATAGATGCTCCATCGCTGACATCCCCATCATAGCCAATAAAAAACGCCCCCAATTCCCAAGGGAACCAGCGGCGTCTTTAATCAAGCGCGAGCCTACTTCGACAACGTCCGACGCTTCGTCACCATCTTGTAGGTCTCGATGATGTCACCCTCCTTCCAGGCATTGAAATCATCGGAACTCATACCACATTCATAACCCGCCTTCACCTCACGGGCATCCTCCTTCATGCGCTTGAGCGAATCAAGCACACCCTCCGAAGATAATGTCCTTGCCGCGCCGGACCCGCATCTTGCAGTTGCGCGTCGCCTGGCCCGACTGAATGTAACAGCCAGCCACCGCACCCTTGCCGATCGCGAAGACCGCGCGGACCTCGGTGAAGCCTAGGTGCTCTTCGACCAGTTCTGGCTCCAAGAGACCTTCCATGGCCGCTTGAATGTCGTCGAGCAGGTTGTAGATGATGTTATATTCGCGGACATCGACGCCAGCGCGATCGGCGGCCTGACGAGCACCCGTCGCAAGGGTTGTATTGAACCCAATCAAAACGGCTTCTGAAGCTGAGGCCAAGTCCACATCCGTCTCAGAAATCTCACCCGGCGCGGCAAACAGAACGCGCACTTGGACTTCCGCCTGGGGCAACTGCTTGAGCGATCCCAAAATCGCCTCAATCGAACCCTGGACATCCGCCTTCATGACGATGTTCAGTTCCTTCAGCTCACCCTCTTGAGCCTTGCTCGACAGAGTATTGAGACTGACCCGACGGGAAGACATCGCCGCCATCAGGCGAGACTGACGCTGGACATCGGCCCGCACATCGGCCACGGCCCTTGCCGACTTCTCATCTTCGTAGACCTCAAACTCGTCACCCGCAGCGGGCACCTCGTTCAGACCTAACACCTCAACGGCAAAGGAAGGCGAAGCAATCTTCACCCGGCGGTTGCGATCGTCCACCATGGCCCGCACCTTACCCATGACGGAACCCGCCACCAGGATGTCGCCCACGTTGAGCGTACCGTTCTGGACCAACAGTGTGGCCACGGAACCCTTGGCCTTATCCAGGTGAGCTTCGATAACCGTCCCTTTAGCCAGGCGATCGGGATTGGCCGTCAAGTCTTCCACCTCCGACACCAGCAGGATCATCTCCAGCAGGGTGTCGAGGTTGGTGCCCTGTTGGGCGCTGACGGGCACCATGACGGTGTTGCCGCCCCATTCCTCGGGGACTAGTTCGTACTCGGTGAGTTCCTGTTTGACGCGATCGGGCTGGGCCGCCTCTTTGTCGATCTTGTTGATCGCCACGATGATCGGC
>JAAUSA010000360.1 GCA_012031975.1 Alkalinema sp. RU_4_3
GGGTTGTTCGGGATTGTTATGGGCTATTGATTTTGGGGTGGTGGGTGCCTTTGGTTCCAGCGGTGGCGGCATTTTTTGCGAATGCGAGTGGGTTTGTGGCAGCGAAGATCTATCAGCGGGAGCAGGATTTGCGATTGAGATTGCGCGATCGCCAGCAATTGTTGGAGCAGACCTTTATGGCGGTGCATAATGGGCCGTTGCAGGATTTGGCGGGGCTGTCGCGGAGTATTCAGGATGCGGGGGTTTCAGAAGGCGAGATTGTGCGGGGGTTGCAGAAGATTAATCAGGAATTGCGGGGGATTTTTGAGGCGACGCAGGAGACGTTGGTGAGCGATCGGCCTGAGTTGTATTTGGGGATGGGTTCGCGGTTGAATTTGGAATCACCGCTGCATGAATTATTGGAGCAAGTGTATAACGAAACCTGTGCCAGGGAATTATCGGGGGTAGGGACAATCCAGATTAAAATTGTGCGGTTTTTACCAATGGATTGTGAAAATTTGGGCGTGGAGCAAAAGCAAGCCCTTTGTCGGTTTTTAGAAGAGGCGCTGCGGAATGTGGGGAAGCATGCTGGATCGGCCACGAAGCTCTGGGTCAATTGTGGCTGTGAGGGCAATCAGCGGGTGATTTGTGTGAAAGATAATGGCGATCGCATTGCGGGTGTGGTGCGATCGGGGGCTGGAACAAAGCAGGCAAAACGGCTGGCAAAACGCCTACGAGGTCGTTTTCAGCGATTGCCCAATGAGCCTAAGGGGATGATTTGTCAATTGGTTTGGTGAGTTGGTTATTCTAATTCTTGTTCGATGCGATCGAGTTCCTGTTCTAGCTGATTTAATTTAGTTTCCTGGGCGGCAATCTCGTTGTCTAGTTGGAATTGCACGGCGGTTCCCGATTCGATCGCGCGACTCTCTTTCCACCGTTTTAGTTTATTAGATTGAAACTCCCAGTCTGCCTGCAAAGCCTGTTGCTGTTGCTCTAAGCGACGGCGTTTTTGAGGGGTAAGGGTGGAAATAGTCGGTGGTTTTGAGACGGGGTTTTGGAGCTTGGAATTGAGTTCGAGGACCGGGGTGAGGTGCTCGGGGATGCCGGAGAGTTGGATGGCGTTTTTGGCAAGTTCGTAGGCGAAGGGAATATCTCGGCCTGCACCTAGGGCATCGTAAAAACTCACGGCAAATTCGATCGCAGCTTTATCCCCGATCGCTTTGTTCATGCCGATCACGTAGGGAATATGTTGGGCGATCGCGCTGGCTTGATTCGCGGAGTAGCAGGCATTTAGGACAACACATTGAATGCTGTCTTGGAATAATGAAAATAGGGTGGCGAGGGCTTCGGTGCTGGCTATGGCGATCTTCCCTTCTGGGTCTTCAAAGGCGAGGCCTTCGGGGGCGTTGAGTTTGCGGGTGGTTGTATCGGGGCTGGTGGGTTCGCCGAGGCCGTGGCCGGAGAAGTGGACGATTTGGGGATTAAGATCGAGGAGGGCGCGTTGGATATCTCGGGGGCGGACGGCCCAGCGGGATTCGAGTGTGAAGGCTTCGCGATGCTTGGCGCATTGGAGTCCTTCAGTGATGTCGCGGATTTCCTGGTCGAGGCGAAGTGTTGTTGTGCCTTGGGGGTTTGCGGTGAGGAAAAGAAGCTTGGTGGACATGGGGAAACCCTAGGGGAGGTTGCTATCTCTACTTATACCATCTACTTTTTGGCAGAGGTAGGATTACGATCTGACCGATCGGCCACAGGGGGAGGATCTGCTAGAATGTTGGGGAGAGATTGGATAGCAACTGTAGGTGAAGTCCATGGTACAAGCGCGATCGCCTCTAATGACGTTGGAAGGGTTTCTGGAGCTGCCGGAGACGAAGCCGGCCAGTGAGTATATTGATGGTCTAGTGACTCAGAAGCCCATGCCCCAAGGAAAACATAGTCGTCTTCAAGGTGAGTTGGTGTCTGTGATTAATGGGGTTGTGAAGCCGCAGAAGGTGGCCTGTGCTTTCCCGGAGTTGCGCTGTACCTTTGGCGGGCGATCGACGGTCCCGGATATTGCGGTGGTTGCCTGGGGGCGGATTCCTTTGGATGAGTCTGGGGAGGTGGCGAATGCGTTTGCAATCGCGCCGGATTGGACAATTGAGATTTTGTCGCCGCTACAGAGTCAGACGAAGGTGACGAAGAATATTCTGCATTGTTTGCAGTATGGGACGGCTATGGGCTGGTTGATTGATCCGGATGAGAAGTCGGTGCTGGTGTATCGTCCGAAGCAGGAGATTGAAGTGTTTGATGAGGTGGATTTGGTGTTGCCAGTGCCGGGGTTTGCGATCGGTTTAAGGTTGACGGTGGGGGAGTTGTTTGGGTTGTTGGTGTTGTAGGGATTGGTTATACTGTGGTGGTCCCTGCCAACGAATCCATCCTAGGGAGGATGCCAGCCGCTTCAGAATTTGTTAACCTAATACGAGTTCGATCAGGGGAGAATATTGACCTATGACGATCGCTCAGTCCCAACCAATCCTCAACCTTCCGGACCACACTCAATTGCCTGAGTCCGATGGAAATTTCGTGAAAAATTTTCAAGAACATCCCCAGAGTATTTTATTGACTACTTCGATCGCACCGATGCTGGATCAGCTTCATCCAGATGGGCGTTACGCGATCGGCCAAGATTCAGGAATTTACTGGCGTTTGGTTGAACCTCCAGAGAAAGGGGCTGAAGCGCCAGATTGGTTTTATGTGCCTGGAGTACCGCCGTTGCTCAAGGGGGAAATGCGGCGTTCCTATGTGATGTGGAAAGAGCAGGTTGTGCCTTTGATTGCGATTGAGTTTGTTTCGGGCAATGGGAAGGAGGAGCGCGATCGGACTGCTCCCTCAAATGATGTGGATGCGAAGGTTGGGAAGTTCTGGGTCTATGAGCAGGCCATTCAAATTCCTTTCTATGCGATCTATGAAGTGAAGAAGGCTTCTGTTGAGGTATATCAGCTAATTGATGGGTGCTATGAGAAATGTTTGGTTAATGATCGCGGTCACTATGAAATCCCAGCCATGAATGTGGAGTTAGGGATTTGGCGAGGGGAGTATGCTCATCAGACCTTGCCTTGGCTGCGGTGGTGGGATCGCGCGGGTAATTTACTAGGACTTACGCATTGACAAAAAGCTGGTGGTATGTGGGTGGCGGTGGTCAGATTCACCAAATTGAGGCTAACCC
>JAAUSA010000125.1 GCA_012031975.1 Alkalinema sp. RU_4_3
TTACCCCCGCGCCCCCGCTTCTGGGGAGACGTTACCGCCGTCCCCCCAGACCCCCTCACGAAAGTGTGATCTGTTAGGGAGTGCTAGTGAGTTGGTGGAGCGTGGATTTGGCGATCGGTTGTTGAATTTGATTGGCGTGGATTTGCGGGATATCAAAAAAATCCCGTAGGGGCGCATTTCCTGCGCCCAAGACCTATGCGATCACAAATCAAACCCCCATTCATCAGCAGCGTGACTGAATTTAGAATTGTGATCGATCAACAGATTTTGGAGAGGTGGTAGATTTATGCGGGTGTGATCAGTTCAATTTGAGTGCGATCGATCGCCAGGACCAACCTATCTCCATAGTCCAAACCCTCAATCAAGGGCATCATCACTTCCAAGATTTCAGGATCTTGGAAATGTTCTGGCTTTGTTTCTGGGTGAGGATAGTAGATTAATCCGTCAAACCTCCGGTCATCGAGCAAAATTAGCCGACAATCAAAAAATGAGAAATCTTCGGCTGGCCCATCAGCAGACCACTTGAGGGCGCGAAATGTATGCTTGGCTTGCTTGACGAGATAATTCAAGGGCGCGATCGAGATATTAATCGTACCAGAAAAGTAGGGATGCAAATCCAGCCCACGCTCCGCAAAGTAGGGTTTCTGCATGGCGATCGTACCTTGGGGAAAGCGGCGATCGCCGGATTTGCCCGATGCAACCCCATGACCGCGTTTCACTTGTCCCTGAACTTGGATCCAATTTTGCATCATACCCCTATGCCATTGGCATTAACATAATGGGGCTAACCTCCTCACCACCGAAGAACTGGCTGAGATGAATGAGTCACTGACGGAGGCCAAACTAGCCGCCGAGACAGAAGCCGATCGCCTCCGGGAAAAACTCCGATCGCTGGGTGTCGATCCCGATGCGGTTTAGGACTGGATCCTCCAATCGATCCCCTCACTGCTCCAACTCTCCAAAGCGATCGCGATACTGCTGTAGCAATGCCGCCATCTGTTCAGCGCGCTGACTTTCCTGTTCAGCGCGCTGACCTTCCTGTTCAGCGCGCTGACTTTCCTGTTCAGCCCGGCGATTGGCCTGAATCAACATCGCCTCCAATTGAGCCAAACTGAAAAACTGCTGCCCATCGGGCCGATAGAGTTCCAGTTCCTCGCCCATCTCAAAGCGAATCCCTAATCTTGGACTGACCCAGCCACCCATCGTCTCAATCTGATCGAGCCAATCCTCTTCCGATCGACACCAACCACTCAACTGATTTCCATCGGGATCATAGAGATAATATTCCTCCACACCGTAATTGTTATACAGCAGTAGTTTGCGATTCATTTCTCGCGGCGTATTACCCGGGGAGAGGATTTCAAACACCACCTGCGGGGCAATATTCTCTTCACGCCATTGCTGATAGGAACCTCTGTCCCCCTTGGGCCGCCCAAACACTACCATCGCATCCGGTGCAACCCGCAGGCGATTGTTTCCCTCGACTGGATACCAGAGCAAATCCCCCGCCACAAAAACCTCTGGGTCGTCTCGAAACAGCAACTCCAGATTCTGCTCGATCGTGACGATCCAGCGAAATTGCTTCGTATTATCTGACATCGGCTGACCGTCGCTATCGGGATAGATTATGTCGATCGGGGCTTCGATCGGTGGCGCGGTAGATGCTTCAATCGGTGGATTAATTTGCTGCTGAGTGACCATCGCCATTGCTCCTGCAACGTTTGACCCCACCCTAACATATTCACGGGGAGATGGATTGTTAGCATTTATTTCATACTGGCCAATAGCACCTCAGGATCGCGAAACCCCACATGGATCGCCGTATCACCCTGGACAAACAAGGGCCGTTTCAGCAACATGGCGTCGTTACTGAAGGCCTTGATCCAGTCCGGATCTTGCCAACTGTCTTTGGTGGCACCTAGGGCACGGTAGGAAAGCCCAGAGGTATTGCGGAGGGGTTTATTACCGAGGGTTTGGACCCATTGGGTGATTTGGGGTTGGCTGGGGGCCGTTTCTTTGGTGTTGATGAATTGGTAGGGAATTGCCTGGCTCTCTAGCCACTTCAGAGCCTTCTGGCAGGTGCTGCAAGTTGGGATACCGTAAACTTCTAACATTTTTCTTTGCCCCATCCTTTTCCAATTTGTGTCAAGATCGATCGTCACTGTACCCTAAAGTCTCGATCGATCGCTATGGCTCTCTCCTCTGTTACCCGATCCCTTGCTCGCTTGCCCCTGACCGGAGAACTGCTGGCTAAGCTCGATCGTCAAACCCTCCGCCTATCCGGATTGGCTCGGTTACCCAAGGGCGTGGCGGTTTCGACCCTGGCCCAGGCGGCGGGCAAACCCCTCTTGGTGGTGACGGCAACCCTGGAGGAGGCGGGTCGCTGGGCGGCGAACCTGGAGATGATGGGCTGGGAGACAATGCATTTCTATCCGACCTCCGAGTCGTCGCCCTACGAAGCCTTTGACCCGGAGGCCGAGATGCTCTGGGGCCAGTTGCAGGTGCTGGCGGATCTGGTGGCACTTTCCGAGGAGAAGCGGGCGGGCTTGGCTATTGTCACCACCGAGCGGGCACTCCAGCCCCACCTACCCCCGTCGAGGCCTTTCGACCCTACTGCGTCACCCTGGAGAAGGGCATGGAGGTGAAGACCTCGGCCCTGGCCAAGCAGTTGGCGTTTTTGGGCTATGAGAAAACCACGCTGGTTGAAACCGAAGGCCAGTGGAGTCAGCGAGGCGACATTATTGATGTGTTTCCCGTGGCCGGGGAGCTGCCCGTGCGGTTGGATTTGTTCGGGGATGAGCTGGAGCATATTCGGGAATTCGACCCGACCACCCAGCGATCCCTCGATCGCACCGATCGTCTCACCCTGACGCCGACGGGATTTGGGCCGATTATTCGATCGCAGTTAGAGCATTGCGATCGCCTAGAAGAATTCCTCACGCCCGAAGAGATGGAGCAGTTTCAGACTGGGGGTGTGGTCGAGGGGCTGCGGCGGTTGCTGAGTCTGGCCTTTGAACAGCCGGCGTCTCTAGTGGACTATCTGCCCGACAATACGATCGTGGTAATCGATGAGCCAGCGGTGGCTGAAGCGATGGGCGATCGCTGGTATGAGCCCGTGGACGAACATTGGCAAACCCTGTCGCCCCAGATGCCTGCGATCCATCGGCGGTTTGCGGACAATCAGGTGAGTCTTGCGGCCTTTCGCTTGATTCAAACCACGGAGATCCATGAGGCGGGTCAAGATACGCTAAATCTAGCCAGTCGGCCCCTGGGCGCTATTCCCCAGCAGTTTGGCAAACTGGCCGAGTTGATTCGGGCCGAGCGCGATCGCCACTTCATGACCTGGATTATTTCGGCCCAGCCGTCGCGATCGGTGGCGCTGCTTCAGGAGCATGACTGTCCGGCCCAGTTCATTCCCAACCCCCGCGACTTCCTCGCCATTGAAAAACTGCAAAACCAGCGCATCCCGGCGGCGGTGAAGTACTCGGGCTTAGCTGAGGTGGAAGGATTCATTCTGCCAACCTTTCGGACGGTGCTGGTCAGCGATCGCGAATTCTTTGGCCAGCACAACCTCGCCACCCCCACCTACGTGCGCAAACGGCGGCGGGCGGCTTCTAAACAGGTCGATCCGAACAAATTAGAACCGGGCGATTATGTCGTCCACCGCAACCATGGCGTCGGCAAATTCCTCAAGCTCGAAGGGTTTACGCTCAACGGTCAGACGCGGGAATATTTAGTGTTGCAATATGCCGATGGCACCCTGCGCGTGGCGGCGGATCAACTAGGCTCCCTATCGCGCTTCCGAGCCGTGGGCGATCAGCCCCCCACCTTGAATAAAATGTCCGGGACCGCCTGGGAGAAAACCAAGAGCAAAGTTAAAAAGGCGATCAAAAAGGTCGCCGTGGATCTGCTCAAGCTCTACGCCAACCGTGCCCAGCAGCAGGGTTTTCTACCCCGTCGATACGCCCTGGCAGCAGGAAATGGAGGATTCTTTCCCCTACCAACCCACCCCCGATCAGCTTAAGGCGGCTCAAGATATTAAGCTGGATATGGAGAGCGATCGCCCCATGGATCGTCTTGTCTGCGGGGATGTGGGCTTTGGGAAGACGGAGGTAGCGATCCGGGCTATTTTCAAAGCGGTTACAGCCGGAAAACAGGTGGCCTTACTTGCGCCGACAACTATTCTGACCCAGCAGCATTACCATACGTTGAAAGAGCGGTTTGCGCCCTATCCTGTCCATGTGGGGCTGCTCAATCGGTTTAGGACGAATACGGAGCGGAAGGAAATTATTCAACGGTTGGCGACGGGGGAGTTAGACATTGTCGTTGGTACCCACCAAGTGTTGGGCAAACAGGTTGACTTCAAGGATTTGGGATTGCTAGTAATTGATGAAGAACAACGGTTTGGCGTTAACCAAAAAGAGAAGATTAAATCCCTCAAAACACAGGTAGATGTTTTGACCCTGAGCGCAACGCCGATTCCTAGGACGCTCTACATGTCGCTCTCTGGGGTGCGGGAGATGAGTTTGATTACGACGCCACCGCCTTCGCGTCGCCCGATTAAAACGCACCTGTCTGCCTATGACCCGGAGATTATTCGGACGGCGCTGCGGCAGGAACTCGATCGCGGTGGCCAAGTCTTCTACGTCGTCCCCCGTGTCGAAGGCATTGAGGAGATCTGTGCGGGACTGCGGGAAATGGTCCCCGGTGCGCGGATTGCCGTGGCCCATGGGCAGATGATGGAGGCCGAACTGGAGGCGACGATGCTGACCTTTAGTCAGGCGGATGCGGATATTTTGGTCTGTACGACGATCGTGGAATCGGGCCTGGATATTCCGCGTGTGAATACGATCGTCATTGAAGATGCCCAGAAGTTCGGCCTCTCCCAGCTCTACCAACTGCGGGGCCGGGTGGGAAGGGCTGGCATTCAGGCCCATGCCTGGCTGTTCTATCCCAAGCTCCATCAGCTCAGTGATGCGGCCCGTCAGCGATTGCGGGCGCTCCAGGAGTTTACCCAGTTGGGTTCGGGTTATCAATTGGCCATGCGCGATATGGAAATACGGGGTGTGGGTAATTTGCTCGGGGCAGAACAGTCTGGACAGATGGAGGCGATCGGTTTCGATCTATACATGGAAATGCTGGACGATGCGATTAAGGAAATTCGCGGCCAGGAAATTCCGCAGGTGGACGATACGCAGATCGATCTGAGCCTCACGGCCTTTATCCCGGCGGACTATCTCCCGGATCCAGACCAGAAGATGAGTGCCTACCGGGCGGTGGCGACGGCCCGCAGTCGGCAGGAATTGGCGGCCATTGCGGCGGATTGGATCGATCGCTTTGGTCCGATTCCGATCGCGGCCCAACAGCTTCTACGGATCATGGAACTCAAGCAGATCGCCAAAACCATGGGATTCTCTCGGATCAAGCCCGATGGGAAACTCCATGTCACCTTGGAGACGCCGATGGAGGAGCCTGCTTGGAAGATTCTCCAGGCTAATCTGCCGAGTCATTTACAAAGTCGGTTTGTCTATCAGCCGGGGAAGGTGACGGTGCGGGGGCTGGGGTCGGTGAAGTCGGAGCAGCAGTTGGAGAGTTTGATTGATTGGTTGGGGATGATGCAGGGGGTGGTGGATGGGGTTTGATGGGGTCGATCGGTGGTGGCGTGGATGGTGGGCGCGGGAAACGCACCCCTACCAGAGGGTTTGCTGGTTTTTATGTGGTATCCCAGTTCAATGCCTGTAATGCTACTTTCAATTTTTCTAACCCCAATCGAATCCGCGTCTTCACTGTCCCTAGGGCCAGACCTGTCTGGGCGGCGATCTCTCCGTGGCTCAAGCCCTGATAGTAGGACAGTTCCAATACCAATCGTTGCTCTGGGGGGATTCCTTCTAGGGCGGCGGTGACGATCGCCCTCCGCTCCACAATCTCCACATGCTCATCGGGACCTGGATGGACCTTGCTGGTCGGTGGATCGAGACTAATCACGGCATCGGTGACCTTGTCCCTTCGCTGCCTGCCCCGTAACCTATCTAACACCCGACTGCGCGCGATCATGAATAGCCAAGTATCCACCCTGGCCCGTTTTGCATCGTAGCGATCGGCGGATCGCCAGACCTGGGCAAATACATCCAGTACAACTTCTTCACATTCCTCAACAGATCCTAAGCTTTTATAGGCGACGGCATAGATCACCCGCGCATAGCGATCGTACAACTGCGACAGGGCGACTTGATCCTGCCCGGCAATCCTTGCCAGCAATTGCGCTTCGTCACAACGAGAATTAGGGGAATTAGAAAGCATGGTTTAGAGCACGCGACTGCCTGTCTGTCTTGAATCCTACCACGATCGACTTAAGGGGCACCTACTGAGTCACGGTATGTACTACTTTATCGGGGTATACGTCGGGTTCTGGAGGGCGGATCTCAGGTTCAAGATGATGATCTGATGAAGCGAGGGCGATCGCAAAACCCATGATGACGGCCAGAGTATGGCAAACTTAGCTAGAGCAGTTCTAGGGCGAATTTTATGTCTAAAGAGAAAACACCTCTGACCGCCGTGCAGCAAAAGACCGTTGAGTCGGCCCTGGAATCGCTGACTTTTTTAAAGTTGGTGGCAAGGGTCCAAGGGGTAGGCATTGCCAAGCTAGCAAAACGCGATCTGGAAGATTTTATTCGTTCTGCCGATCGCGCTAACAAGGTTTGATCACTTGTCTAATCTAGGCAAGCTTTGATAGTTTCGGCCACGGACTGGGCCAAGGTGGTCAACTCATAGCCGCCTTCTAGACCAAAGACGATCGATCGCGTCACCCCCAGACAGGCCCGCGTAAACGTCCCATAGTCCTCGGGCTGCAAACGCACATTTGATAGGCGATCGCGCTCGTTTGCATCATAGCCTGCACTGATGATTAATAACTCTGGCTGCCAGGCTTGTAAAAATGGGATGACTTGGGTTTCAAACTGGGCATGGTACTCGGCGATCGCGCTCCCCGCTTTCATGGGAATATTCAACACATTATTATGCTGGCCTGTTTCCTGTGCCAAGCCTGTGCCAGGGTAATGGGGAAACTCATGGAGGGAGCAGTAGGCAATTTGGGGGTTCGTTTGTGTGATGTTTTGGGTGCCATTACCATGATGGACATCCCAATCCAGGATTGCTACTTTTTCTATTCCTTGTTCTAATGCGTAAACGGCTGCGATCGCGGCATTACTAAATAAACAAAAGCCCATGCCGCGATAGCGTTCCGCATGGTGCCCTGGGGGACGGGCTAGGACAAAGGCGGGTTCGCCGGAGGCTTGGGTGCGATCGACCCCATCGATCCAGGCGTTGACGGCCAATCGGGCAATGTCATAGCTCACGGCTGAGACGGGTGTATCGGGATCGAGGCTGCCGCCGCCGGAGGCGCTTAGGGCAGCGACTTGCTGGATATGTTCTGCGTCATGGCATTTTTCGATCCAGGGCAGGGGATCGCGATCGCTCAAGCTCGTGGGTTCCTGCTGGTCCAGTTGGTCGGCCCAGGGTTGCGCGAGGAGGTGGGTGTGGATGGCGCGGAGGCGATCGGGCCGTTCCGGATGGGCTTTCCCGGTGTCGTGGAGGAGAAACTGCTCAGAATAGATCAGTGGAAATTTAGCCATGGGTTCCCTCCGTTAGCTGCTGCACTTCTTCTAAGGACAATCCGGTCTTTTGTGCGATCGTCGCCGCATCCAGAACATCAAGGAGCGATCGCGCAATATCGATCGCCTTGCGTCTTTCACCTTCTGCTAATCCTTGCTGGAGTCCTTGCTGGAGGGCATCTTGCTGAGCTTTGAGAATTGCATTACGACTATCATGCAGCGCCATCTCTCGCTTTTCTAGAACCTCTAGTTCCTTGGGGTTGAGGCCGCTTTGCTGGGCCACATTGAAGGCATGTTCGATCGCTGGGACTGCTTTCAAGCTCTGTGGGACAGTTTCTAGTTGACTTGCGCAGTTCAGGAAATAGAGCCACTTATCCACGAGGGAGACTACTCGGTCTAAACCAACTCGAAATTTGGGCAATTCCACAAAGACTAATTCGATATCCTCACTATAATCGGTGAGGTCATTCTTTTCTTTGAGCCGATAGCGGGAGATAATCCGATCTGGGGCTTCCGAGAACATCTCAAAGTCAGTAATGGTCAATGCGATCACTGGGTTTAGGAGCGTATAGTCTTCGCCCACACTTAATTGGATCGAAAAGGCTTTGGCGGCGTTGTATAGCACACGTTTCTCGAAGCCTAGGACGTTTAGTACTTGCATCTCGATGATGACGGTCTGTCCATTGGCTAGGGTTGCCTTGACATCTAGGTAGGAATCTTTAATTCCCTTAATCCGGGGTGCCTGGTAGGGATCGAGGATTGTTAGATCTTGAATTTCGTCTGTTTCGTTATAGACGATCGCGTTCAAGAAGCTGATCAAAATATCTTTACTCTGTTCTGAGCCAAAGATTTTCTTGAAAGCAAAATCAGTTTTGGGGTTGATGAAGGTTCTTGCCATGGCGAAACCGCTATATCAACTTTTCAGTACCATCATAGCGCCAAAACGATACTTTTGCCGTATAAGTACTCTTGACCTATTTTAACTTAGGAGGTACGATCGATCCCATTCTGGGTAAATTAATCCTAATATCCCTCCTTCCCGCCCAAACCTATGGCTTCTGCGCAAATCCAAGCTGAATACGCGATCAGATTGATACCTATTGATGACTGATTGTGACAGACTCAGAAGCATACTGAACAATAGTAGAGAACTGACTTCCCTCTCTGTACAGATAAATAGTTAGATCCCAGTCGTCGATTTTCCATGCGGCTTCATATTCAGGAACATTTATCAACATTATGTCAACCTCACCTTTAAGTTCCTTCGTTGAAACAGATAAAGATACTGATTCAGAGCGTTCTAAATGCTCGATTCTAAACCTTTTACCACTTTGGAGTAATTTACATGAGAATGGACCAATTGCCCATTCTGTTTGAGAAGACAAATTGTTTCTTGTAGTCGCATTTCTTTCATGCTGAATACTATTACGACTATCGCTACTCAACACAGGGTAGTCAGGGATTATTAGTGTTCCTAATTTAGTTTTTTCTCTAAGTTTACGTACAGTTTGCTTGATTTCATTAGAACGAATAGTCTGGCCTTCACTATCTAGATAAGCAGCATACTTTTCTAAAGTTCTAACAAATCTTCTAGCGAGGTGAGCTTTGGTAGGTTTAGATATAACTTCCTCACTTAAGCGAAGAGTAGTTTCATAAAATCTTCTGGCATCCAAAATTTTTCCTGCACGTTCGATAGCTGCTCCAACAATCTCTAGGGTTAGATCAGCTTCCTTGACCGTCTCTATTGGCGAGTCGATAAACTTCCGTCGAAGAAATTCAGAAATAACGAACTGATTTCTTGAGTTCTCCTGAGCAAGGGGCTCAGATCTAGATAACTCCCCAACTACTAGCTTCAAAAGTTTTTTAGAAGAGTGATCCTGCTGGATTAACTCTTTGAGCTTTGACTTCTGCTGTTCTGATTCTATAGAATAATTACCATCATCTAGTAAATTTACTAGATTATTCCATTTTTTGTCTCGTATCATCAGAATCAGAATGATAGAAAGAGTATCTAAAGTTAAACTCACAGTGTTAGAGTCGTTAATACTATTACTTAAAAGATTAGTTAGCAACTCTTTAAGCTGGACCTGGTCTTGAGTAATTTTCAAAATCTGCAGCGCGACATAATTTTTCCCCATCCTCAGAGAAAGGTCAGTAATCTTTAGCCAAGTACCACGCTCTAACATCAGCGTAATATTTTCACTAATCTCCTTACTCTCAACTAAATATTTATCCAGATCCTCGACAATCTTATGATGAAATTGATCCAATCGTCCGAGCCATGGTATATTTTGAGGAAAAATTGTTGAGCTTGCTTTTGCGAGGAAATACAATTCACTTGTTGTTTGACTACACTCTTCTAAGAGTCTACTTGCTATTTCGAGATGTCCAGCATTATAAGCAATTTTCGCCAGTGCTGCCCCTGGTACAGACAAACCTTGACCCCGAAGCCGATCAAAGATCGAGTAAGCAATATTCCAATTAATGCCTTCTCCTTGCTGTGCTGATTGAGCTAATCGTTCTAAAATCTTCACCAAAACATGGCACCATGTAGAGTCAGATAATATATGTTTATCTTCAGAGATTCTATCGCTAATTAAATTCAATAGATGCTCTGATATCTGTCCAGGTCTTATCATTAAATCTGAAAGCCTAGATTCTAAGCGACTTGCAAGAGGAGCATAGATTTTGCAAAGTTCTGTAATTTGGATGAAGTACTTACCCTTCCAATAGCATTCAAATGCATCATTCTTCAATCCGCTCTCATGATATAAATTGCCAGCCTCCTCCCATTTACCTTCCAAAGACAATGCTCTAGCCTTGCATTTAACGGCTGCAGCACGATTCCCAAGATTTGTGTAGGATAATGCAGCCTGCCTTAAAAGATATGGATCACTATTAGTATCTCCTTGTCTCTCATAATCTATCGCTAACTGTTGTACGTTGATCGTGCCATCGGCTAATAAACCACTACTTTCCATTAGATAAGCAATTTTGTCATCCCAAAAATTCAATGAAATATTTGCACTGCATCGATTAATTATTTCGCCAAAAAAAGATTCATCAATAGCAAATCTCCAAAAATTTTCAATTGCTTCTCTAGAATCAACAATTATGAGTTGGCTTTTCGCCCGACTCGCTGCTACATATAGGCGATTGAAAAAATATTCATATGATAGCTTTAACTCAGGATTGTCAGAAATATTTATTTTCCCTTTTAAGAGATGCTTGAAGTCATTGGGTGCAGAATCTCCAAATTTATAGAGTACAACTCGTGAAAACTCTAATCCTTTTGCTCTCATTGGACTAATTATATTCTGATATACACCTTCTTCAGTCTGCTCAACCCCCTTTAGAATAGAATCACTATCTACAAATTCACTCTCTGCGCCAATTTCGCAATTTATAATCTTGACAATTGATGAGTCTGCCTTCAATTCTTGCTGAATAGCTAAATCATTTACATCAGCCCAGATAACTGGAACATTCTGATGCACGCACCAAGCTTCTTGAGGCTGAATCAATTCACCGCCAATTAATGCTGTTCTAATAGCTTGGATCAAATTACAAAATTTGACAATCCCTGGATTAGAGCGATAATTAAATTTTAATTCCTTGTAATTAATAGATAAATCTGTTGGCTTGCCTGTTGTTCTACGCGAATCAAGTGTAGAAGAAAATCGCTCATAGAAATCAGCTTGTATAGTCTCCCATCTAAATCCTGTAGGGTTTAAGGTCTGTAAAGGATCCCCAGCAAAAATGAAAGGAACTCGCTTTAATTCTTCTGGTTGTAATGCTCGCTTGGAAAAAATTGAAAGTTGGAGAATTAGCTCTAGTTCAATCGGCGTAAAATCTTGAGATTCGTCACAAAAAATAGATGAATAATTGAGACTATGGATAATATTAGAGTTGAGGATTGTAACAACTAAATCTTGGTCATCCCAAAATTGCTCCTCATCACAAAGTCTTTTATACCACCGTATCCAAACCTCTTGATAAATTTCTTTGTAGCGTGCTACGGTAATAGACTGGCGCTTTTTAGGGAGACATGAAAATTCCTCAGGACTAAGGTCATCATCTTTATCAGAACGACTCCCCTTTATGTATGAGCGAATAACATGCCATGCTAAATCTACACTAAATCTCCGAGACTCAGATCTTCTTGCAAAATCTTGCTCCCAAAGTCTACAAAACTCTGGATAACCAACAAATTTTCCCGGAGGAAAACTTATTTTCTGTTCAGGTGATAGTAAATTGTACAGGTATTCATGAAATACAACGAAGGATTTTGATAGCAATTCATCAATGTTTTCTTCTTTATTAGCTTTCAGAGTGACTTCATTTTGTAGTAGACGAGTAAACTGACTATTGAGTAATCCTTTAACAGTTGAACGAGCAGCACTCAGTAGATCTGCACTGTAGGTCATGTAGAGAGGAAAAATGCTTGCTTCATAGCTTAAAGCAAAATCTATATAGTCTGCTGCAAGATATTGTAGCATTGTAGATTTCCCACTACCAGCACGACCATTGATAAACAGTGGGTAGCAATTTTCGTTAGATGAATTTATTTTTCTAATAGATTCCAATAAATCTCCCTCTTCTGGAGAAAGCGCTAAATTTGCTTCTTCATCGTTTTGAATTTTCAACCAAGATTCCCGATCAAGCACCATAAAGAATGGGTAGGAACGACTTGAAACACGGAGTAAGGTGAGCTTGCCATCTTCTTCTACATTTTCAATTGCTGAGATTTCAGATATGAATTTAGCCTTTTTGCTTTGAAGAAACTGTTCATTTTCTTCCTGGATAGGAGCTAGCAAAAGCATCTGTGAATAATCTGGCCGATACACATAAATTATTCCAACTCTCCGACCTTCTTGACCGGAATCATATATATGTTTTATGTCGGTATTAGAGATTGAGGGAGGGAGGTTGCTAATGTCCAGCCTCTCTTGGAGAAAATTATTGTAGAGAGCTAAATATGGGTGCATCGAATCAGCCAACATGCTTTCAACCCAATCGCGTGACTCAAGAATTAGACAATCATCTTCATGTCTCTCACTTCTCTCATCAAATACATTGTATAACCAACCACTTTCTTCCTCTGAGATATAGACAGGGGTAACAATTTCAGTTCTTATTTGAAGATCCTCAAATATTGAATCTATGTCTGCTTTAGCTAATTTGAAAAACCTCCTCTCGGTCTCTGCTCTGTCATCTTGATAGTTATCAATAAAATATTGATAATCACTGTCACTTCTTGGAAACAATCGAAGCATAAAGACGATTAAATCGCTTCCTTTAGAATACCCATATGCTAGCAGGCGAAAGCTTCTCCCAAAGCCCTTTTTCCAAAAAGATGTAGGTCGAAAATCCCGAAGCTCTGACAAGTTCTGAGAATCTCTAATCTTTCTTACAAAATTTTCCAGCTCAGATGTTAAACTATGAGTCTGAGCGTCTTTCTGACAGTCTTCTGTAATATGTACATATATCATAGCGTTCACTCTCTTGAATCTAGCTTTTGAGCTATTTGAGCTAGCTTATAACATCAAATAACAGTACAGATATAGTAAGGAAATACCGATATTGTTATGAATATAGATGATACTAGCCTATTTCTCCACGGTGAATCATTGCATATTGGCCAGTAATTTGTCAAGTAAAGAAATGTGTGGATTCTAAAAGAAAAATGTTTTCATTGAATTTGGCTTTACGCCTTCACGACAATTTTTTGCCTCTATCCGGATCTCCCGTAGTCGAGATCCTAGATGTAGCTGCCTGAGAAGCTGGTTTACTTTTTTATTCGGCTTACTATATCTAGTTCAGTGACTCTCCATGGGAAATCTAGTAGACCTAAGTTTTTCAATAATGTCAGGCAGTTCTTGCAAATTGTAGCGAGCATTATTATTAAAATTGTTAAAATTTAGATATTGAGTATTGGAGAACTAAGCGATCGCCTTTTCGCCTATCTCCAAAGCGCCTGTGCCCGCTTCCTGCGCGGCCTGCTCCGCACCTGTCGAGAAATTCTCTGGACTTCCCCACAACTATTAGAACAATTCGATCGCCAATTAAAAACCTGGCCCGAGGACGATTACCTCAGCGCATTACCAGAATTACGACTAGCCTTTGCTGACTTAACGCCCAGGGAAACCGATCGCGTTGCCGCCTTAATTGCCGGACTCTATGGCAAAAGCAACCTGGGCAACTTAGACTACGCCAGCCTCACCCCCGACGATCTGACCCTAGCGCTACAGCTTAACCAACAACTCTGTCGATCCCTTGAACTCGATGGCCTGAACATCTGGCTGAGTATACCTCAGGAGGTAGAGACAAGCCCCTAGATTTCTCGCTATAATAGCCCTAGGATAGGACCACATCAGGAGTTGACTACCCATGCTTGCCTCAGACCTGAAACTCCCATTACCTTCTACCGAAGAGTTACCCTCCTCGGACGACACGCCTGTGGATAACGAAGACCAAAATCTTTTACCTAATCTTCTCCTTTTAATGCTGGCCCACCATTGGTCCGATCGCATGGATTGGTACTTCGGTGCCGACATGGCGATCTACCATACGACCGGGAGAAATCCGCGCATCCCGATTGTGCCAGATGGGTTTTTAAGCATTGGCGTCCCGCGCAAGAAAGACGGCAAATCCCGTCGCAGCTACGCAACTTGGGAAGAAAACGAGATCGTACCGATCCTGGTTTTGGAAATGGTGTCCCATCGGTATAGGGGCGAATACAAGGAGAAGGCCACGATCTACAAGAAATTAGGCGTTTTATATTACGTTATTTATAATCCGGAGTTTTTCTCTCGCCATAAGCACGAAGCCTTTGAGGTTTACAAGTTAGTGAGGGGGCGATATGTTCGTCAAAAGAGTGAGCCCTGTTGGATGCCAGAGATTGGTTTAGGGATTGGCCGATCGCAACAAGTCATCGGTGGAATTGAACAAGAAATTCTCACTTGGTACAACGAAGACGGCATTGCCTACGAAACTCCCGAAAACGTGATGGAAGAAATGAAAGCTCAAGTTAGATTACAACGAGAGCAAATGCGGGAACAACTGGAGCAAATGCGAGAGCAGCAGGCAGCCTTGGACGCCGAACACGAACGCGCCGAACGTCTAGCTGCCTATTTGCGATCGCAGGGCATCGATCCGGATAACCTGCCAGGGTTGTAACTCGCATGACTCAATCCCCCGACCCAACCATTATCCGCTGGCGACAGATCCTAGGCAAATTCTCCCAGCAGCAACTCCCCTGCGAGGGCCTCTCCTCCGCCGACACCCGCCGCGAAGCTCTCCTGGAATA
>JAAUSA010000126.1 GCA_012031975.1 Alkalinema sp. RU_4_3
CCCCAAACCCATTCAGAGCCTACGACCGGAATTACCCAACGCGATCGCCGCCATCATCGCCAAACTGATGGCCAAAAAACGCCGAAGACCGCTACCAAAGCGCCGCAGGTCTGGTCGCCGATCTCGATCAATGCTTAAACCACTACCAAGACAGTGGCATTATTCCTGACTTTGAAATTGGCAAACTCGATCGCATCAGCCAACTGAATATCCCACAAAAACTCTATGGCCGAGAACAGGCGATCGCCGTCTTGCAAAACGCCTTTGAACAAGCCTGCAAAGGCACCCTAGAAGTCGTCGTCATCTCCGGCTACTCCGGCATTGGCAAAACCGCCCTCGTGCAGGAACTCCTCAAATCACTCTCCGCCAGTCGGGGCTACTTTGTCTCGGGTAAATGCGATCAATTTAAACGGGATGTGCCCCTGGGTGCTGTCACAGAATCCTATCGCGGCCTGATGCGGCAAATCCTAGCCGAAACGCCCGAAGAGATTGCCCAATGGCGATCGCGTCTCCAGACTGCCCTCGGCGACAATGCCCAGGTTGTGATCAATTTAATTCCTGAATTAGAACTGATTATGGGTCCCGCACCATTACTGAGGGAAATTGATCACGCAGAGGCCCAGCAGCGGTTTTGGCAGACCTTTAATGATTTCTTTGAATGCTTAGTTGCTGAGGATGCACCGATTATTCATTTCATGGATGACTTGCAGTGGGCTGACACTAGCGGTCTCAATTCCCTAGCCGGATTTACCAACAATCCGAATATGCATCATCACCTATTAATTCTGGCCTATCGGGAGAATGAAGTCGATCCGACCCATCCGTTGATGCAGGCGATCGAAGCCATTCAAGCCACAGGTAAAGCGATTCACAGCATTCATCTTGCACCCCTTGACGAAGAGGATGTCAATCGTTTGGTGGCAGACACCTTGAGCGATTACCCCGAAACCACTGCCCCGCTCGCTCGCCTACTTCACCGCAAAACCCAAGGTAATCCTTTCTTTCTAATTCAACTGCTTAAATCTTTGCAGCAGAAAGAGATTCTGACGTTTAATTATTCTATGGAACAGTGGCAGTGGGATATTCAGAAAATTCAGCAACAGGGAATCACAGAAAATGTTGTCGATTTAATGATTGAACAGTTAAGTCAGCTTAGCGATGATACCCAGACGCTGATTCAAACCGCCGCCTGTATCGGCCACCAGTTCGATCTCAACACTCTCGCTAGCATCCTGGGGCAGACCACTTCAGGCACCTGTCAGACAATGCTAGAAAGCATTCAAACGGGGTTTATTATTCCCCTAGATCAGGTCTATAAAATTGTGGTGACCCAGGATGAGACTGGGGAATTTAGTGAAATTCTCAATCCTAAGTTTAAGTTTCTCCACGATCGCGTTCAGCAGGCTGCCTACGAAATGATCCAGAGCGATCGCATCCCAGAATTGCATTGGCATATTGGGCAATTGCTCTTGGCGGGGCAGCGAGATCTGCCGCTATTCAACTTGGTTCGCCACCTCAACCAAGGATTGCCGTCTGATATTAGTGAAGCGCAGAGAATTCAGCTCATTGAACTAAACCAACAAGCAGCGCACAAAGCGCGATCGGCCATGAGCCTCGGGGCTGCCTTCGAGTATATTCAACAGGCGATCGATTTAGTTCAGCCAACCGACTGGGATAGTCACTACGATCGCAGCCTTGATTTGTATTCTATGGGGATGGAGATTGCCTATGCCCATGGCCAAGTTACAGCGATGGAGAGATGGTATACAAAAGTCGTTAGTCATGCTAGAGAAGCGATCGACTGCAACGCTGTCCAACGGGTAAATATCCAGGCTTTGATTACTGCCGGACGACTGGAAGAGGCAATCCAGTTTTCTCAGGTAGCCCTAGCTCAGTTAGGCTTTATCCTACCCGATGTTGGGACGGAAGCTGATATTGCCCAGGCCCTGCAAGCAACCCTGGCGCTTGTGGCTGAGACGCCCCTGGAAGAGTGGGTTGATCTATTGCCGATCGAGGACAGAATACAGTTGGCGATCGCCCGGCTCCTAACCCAAATACTCGCCCTGACTTACATTAATGCGCCGACCTTGTTGCCTTTGATTAGCCTGACGCATATTCAGATATTGCTGAAGTTCGGTCGCTTTCCAGATGACGCGATTTCCTGCGCAAATTATGCTTTCCTGGTGAACTTACTGCTCAAAAATCCATGCCAGGCCTATGCTTTAGCTGGTGTAGCCCAACAATTCATGGCGGGCAACCCATCCCAGGAACTGCGAACTAGGGCTAACATCACCCTCGGTGGACTCGTCATCCATCATACCCGGCATCTAAAGGAAACCTGTCCCCTGCTAATGGAAGGCTATCACGCAGCCCTAGCCGTTGGGAGTGCTGAATTTACGACCTATCATGCAGGTCAATTCATTGTTCACCAGTATCTTTTGGGTCATCCGATCGCCGAAGTTTATCAAACCCTACAGGATTTCCAAGCCAAGATTGCCAGTCTAGATGCGATCTCTGCTGTTAATTATAATGCAATCCATCAATTTGCACTCAGCATTTGGCTACAGCCTCTGACTAACGCACCAGACTTCTTTGCCAATTCGATTGATCTCGCGAGACAAACGCCTGAAATTCTTAGCGGCTTCGGGTTTAGCACATTCTGCTTTCATCAGTTGATTCTTTACTATACCTTTGGCGAATATGAGAAGGCGATCGAAATCGTCGATCAAGCGCCTCAGTTTATGCCCAATTTGGTGAGTACAGTCATTGCTGTTGTAGTTGATTTCTATGGGGCTTTGACATTGCTAGCTAATTTTCTATGGCTCAATTCGGAGTTGCAGTCTCAACATCTTCAGAGGATTGCAAACCATATAGAACGATTGGAGTTTGCAGCCCTGCATGCGCCCATGAACCATCAGCATAAGCTTTTGCTGGTCAAGGCTGAACGATCGCGCGTGCTCGGTCAAATTCCTGAGGCAATGCAATTCTATGAACAGGCAATCGATCTGGCTGGGGTCCATGGCTATATTCAGGAAAAAGCGATCGCCTGTGAGCGGGCAGCGGAGTTTTATGCGGCAATTTCCCAGCCAGCGATCGCGCAGATGTATCTGCAAAAAGCCTATGAGGTCTATCGTAGTTGGGGTGCGCGGTTGAAGGTGGAGACGATGGAAGCCCAATATCCAGAGCTGCGATCGTTGAATCTGGAAACTACGATTGCCAGTGGTTCTAGCACAACGGCCTCCCATGAAACGATCGATCTGACGACGGTGATTCAGGCTTCCCAGCTCTTGGCCGGGGAAATGGTCTTAGATCGCCTAATTGAAAAGTTAATGGATCTAGTCCGGGAAAATGCTGGGGCTCAAAAGGTGGTTTTTATCAGTAAGGTTGGAGAGCATCTGACGATCGAAGCCTGTTTAAATGCCGATGAAATGATGCCAGCGAAGGCCGTGGATGTTGCTCAGTACAGAATGTTTTCGCAGGCATTGGTCAACTATGTGATTCGCACCAAGGAAGCACTGGTCCTAGATGATGCGACGGTCGATCGCCGATTTAAGGATGATCGCTATGTTCGTGAGTCCCAGCCAATGTCAGTGGTGGTGGTACCGCTGTTGCAGCAGCGTGAGGTGACGGGGCTGCTCTATCTAGAGAACAATGTGACGGCAGGAGCCTTTACGCGCGATCGCTGTGAGGTGTTGGGTGTGATCGCGGCTCAGGCGGCGATTTCCCTAGAAAATGCCAAGCTGTATGCCACCATGGAAAATCGAATTAACCAGCGCACCCAGGAACTCAGCACTGCCTTAGAGCAGCTCCAAACGGCGCAAATTCGGCTGATCCAAAGTGAGAAAATGTCCAGTCTTGGCCAACTGGTGGCGGGTATTGCCCATGAGATTAATAATCCGATTAATTTTATCTATGGCAATCTGACCCATGCGGAGGTCTATGCTCGGGATCTATTGCAAATGGCCCATTGCTATCAAGCAGGGGATAGTAACCTTGCAAAACTTCAGGCCGATACGATCGATCTTGACTATATGATCGAAGACTTTCCCAAGGTGCTGCTGTCGATGAAGCATGGGGCCGATCGAGTCAGGGATATCGTTCAGGGTCTCAGGGATTTTGCCCGTCTTGATGAGACGGAATATAAGGCAGTCGATATCCATGAGGGTCTAGAGAGTACGCTCACGTTGATTACAGAGCGGCTGGGTGCAATTACAGTGATTAAAAACTACAGCCCACTACCAGAAATCGAATGCTATGCAGCAGAACTCAATCAGGTGTTTTTAAATCTGCTGACGAATGCGATCGATGCTTTAGGCAATCAACCCGATCCCACCATCAGGATTCAAACGTCATTGACAGTAGATCAGGAAATTCGGGTTTTGATCGAGGATAACGGAGAGGGCATTCCCGAGGATGCGATCACAAAAATATTCGATCCTTTCTTTACCACAAAATCTACTGGGCAGGGGACAGGCCTGGGCCTAGCGATCGGCCATCAGATCGTCACGGGCCAGCATGGGGGGCGGCTGGTCTGTCGATCGAAGGTTGGTGTGGGGACGACCTTTGAGGTTTTGTTGCCCCTGGGGGGACGATCGAAGGTTATGCTAGATAGGGAAGAATCACCCATCAGGACATTGCAATGACCGTAGGCGTATGGATAATTGGAGACCAGCTATGGCGGCAAAGTGCGGCGATCGCCTCGGTTCCCCTGGGTACACCCGTCATTTTGATCGAATCCCTCGATCACATCAAAACCCGTCCCTACCATCAGCAAAAACTCGTCCTCATCTGGTCCGCCATGCGCCACTTTGCCGCTGAACTGGCGGAGGAAGGCCATCGCCTTGAATACATCGAAGCTGAGGGCTTTGCCAAACCCCTAAAAGCCTGGATCAAAACCCACAAAATCACAGAACTCCGTCTGACGGCGCCCACGGATAAATCTTTCACAGAAATTATTTCCACCCTCAACCTGGGCTGCAACATCAAGCTGCTCGAAAACAACCATTTCCTCTGGACCGAAACCGAATTCAAAACCTGGGCCAAGGATCGCAAACGTCTCCTGATGGAAGACTTCTACCGCCAGTGCCGTCGGCGTTTTAACATACTCATGCAGAAGAATGGCAAACCGATCGGCGACCAGTGGAACTTCGATCAAGACAATCGCAAACCGCCCAAGAAAAACGATCCTAGTTTTAACCCGCCCAAACCCCTTGAGTTCAAACCCGATGCGGTTACCCAGCAAGTTATAGCCAAGGTTAAGCAGCTCAAAACACCTACCTACGGAAAGCTTGACGGATTTACTTGGGGGGTGACGCGATCGCAAGCGCTCCAGGTTCTCAACAATTTTATTACCCAGCGCCTGGAAACCTTTGGTCCCTACCAGGATGCCATGGTGACGGGCCAGGATACGATGTGGCACGCCCTTTTGTCGCCCTATATCAACCTTGGATTGCTTCATCCTTTGGAGGTTGTCGAAGCTGTGGCGGCAGAAGATTATGACGATCGCTCCCTCAGCAGTGTGGAAGGCTTTATTCGGCAGGTGATCGGCTGGCGAGAATATATGCGGGGGGTCTATAGTATTGCGCCCGATGACTATGGCGATCGCAATTGGTTCGATCACCAGGAAGCCCTGCCGGAGTTTTTCTGGGATTCCAGTCAGGCTAAGATGAATTGCTTGAAACAATGTTTGGACCAGACAGAGCGCACGGGCTATGCCCACCATATTCAGCGGTTGATGATTTTGAGTAACTTTGCTTTGGTGGCGGGGATTGAACCACGGGAGATCGAAAATTGGTTTCACTCAGCCTATATTGATGCCTACGATTGGGTGATGAAGACGAACGTGTTGGGCATGGGACAGTATGCCGATGGTGGAATGCTGGCATCTAAACCCTACGCTTCCTCGGCCAATTACGTGAATAAAATGAGCGACTATTGCAAGGGCTGCCGCTATGACCATAAAGCCCGCATTGGAGAAAACGCCTGTCCTTTTAACTACTTCTACTGGGACTTCCTCGATCGCCACCGCGAAAAACTGACCACCCAAGGCCGCATGAGCTTTATCCTCAAAAATCTTGATAAAATGACAGAAGCTGAACTGACTGAGATTCGAGAACTCGCCGATCGCTGGCACCAGGAGAACTAATCCCATGCAAGACAACATCCTCGTCTGGCTCCGCAATGATCTGCGTCTCCATGACCATAGACCCCTCCAAGAAGCATTGCGCAAGGCGCGCCCCATTATGGTCTATTGCGTTGATCCGAGGCAGTTTGGCACCACCTCCATGGGGTTTGCCAAAACGGGGGTATGGCGATCGCAGTTTCTACTCGAAAGTCTGGCTGACCTGCGGGAAAACCTGAAGAAGCTCGGTAGCGATCTGGTGATTCGATTGGGGAAGCCCGAGGAGATTTTGCCCGCGCTCGTGGTAGAAACCCAGGCGATCGCCATCCACTACCATGAAGCAGTGGGCACCGAGGAAGACCGGGTGGAGCTGAATGTAGAAAATAGTGTAAAGGTCGATTTTAATGGCTACTGGGGACACACACTGTATTCCCCCGATGAGTTGCCCTTTAATTTGATGGATCTGCCAGAGCTATTTACGAAGTTTCGCAAGCTGGTTGAGAAGGAAGCGGATGTGGAGCGGGCGATCGCGGCTCCAACAAAACTGCCGCCTCTGCCCGAGGGACTAGATCCAGGCCGATTGCCGACCTTAGAGGATTTGAACGTCCCGGCTCCTACACCTTCAAGCCTGGGTGTTTTGTCCTTTAAGGGTGGGGAGAGTGCGGCGATCGATCGGCTTCAAACCTATTTTTGGAAGAATGACTGCCTGAAAACCTATAAAGAAACACGCAATGATATGTTGGGGGCGGACTATTCCTCGAAATTCTCACCTTGGTTGGCCATGGGCTGTCTGTCACCGAGGTATGTGCATGGGGAGGTTTTGAGGTATGAGCGTGAGCGGGTGGAGAATGAGTCCACCTACTGGTTAATTTTTGAATTGCTTTGGCGGGATTACTTCCAGTTTATCTGTTTTAAGCATGGGGCTGAGGTCTTTAAGAAGACTGGGTTGCTGCAAGCCTGGCTGCCCTGGAAGGATGATCCAGATCGGTTTGAACTGTGGAAGACTGGTATGACGGGGTTTCCCCTAGTCGATGCAAACATGCGAGAACTGGCGGCAACGGGGTTTATGTCCAACCGTGGGCGACAGAATGTGGCTAGTTTTCTGACGAAAAACCTGGGAATCGACTGGCGGCAGGGAGCGGCCTACTTTGAATCAATCTTGATCGATTACGATGTTTGCAGCAACTGGGGAAACTGGAACTACTCAGCAGGCGTCGGCAATGATGCCCGAGGTTTCCGGTTTTTCAACATTACAAAACAAGCTAAGGATTACGATCCTCAGGGCGACTATGTAAGGCACTGGTGCCCAGAACTGGCCACTCTACCCGCCACCAAAATCCACGAACCCTGGAAGCTCGATCCGGCTGAGCAGAAACAGTTTGCTGTCCGTCTCGGAGTAGACTATCCCAATCCTGTGGTGGATCTATTTGCCTCGGCGGCGGCCAATGAACTGGCCTACAATGGAGCCATGGGCATCGAATCTCCGGATCGATCGCAAAAACCTATCAAAAGAGGGCGAAATTAATGGGGTTACGGATTCAAAAAAGGTGGTTGGCACTAGTCCTTCCCGTTGGACTAGGTTTCATGCTGGACAGCGATCGGGGGCCACAAAAACCATCATTCTATTGCATACCCTTGGGGGCAACCGAGAGGACTTATCGGTCTTTGCTGAGCCCCTTTGGAAGGCGGGGTTTAATTTAGTGATGTTGGATCTGCGCAGTCATGGGATGAGTGAAGGTAAATATTTTACCTATGGGTTCCACGAATGGAAGGATATTCAGGCGGCGATCGATACCGTTAATCCGAAGCAAGCCAACCAAACCTTCTCAATCCTAGGCGTATCAGCCGGAGGAACCGTGGCGATTTCAGCGGCAGCCCGTGAGGCGCGTATTCAGAAAGTTGTGACGATCGGTACCTTTGCCGATTTGAGCGAGACGATCGAGAAGCAAACCCAATGGTTGCCGGGGTTTTGGCGGGAGAGAGCCTTGGGGCGATCCCAGGCGTTAGCCGCATTTACGGTAAAAGAAACCTCGGCGAAACAGTGGATCGCCCAGGTGAAGGTGCCTGTGATGGTCGCCCATGGGGATGGGGACGCTTATATTCCGTTCCAAAATGCTGAGCAATTGTTTGCGGCGGCAAGGGAGCCAAAGACATTGTATAAAATTGCTGGGGCGACCCATGACACGATGGTGCGATCGCCCGAGTTGCAGCAGGCTGTGATTCGGTTCTTGCAGTGAGACTGTAGCCTAGGCACTTTGGTAGAGTTCCTTTGGCCAATTTTCCGCCTGGAAACTTCGCAACATGACCCATGACGAACCGCCTTGGAGCAACGCCTATGCTAACGGAGGACCAGGTAGTATTATCCCTAAGCAGAACATGCGATCGTTCTTCAAAACCCAATTAATCGAATCTCCTGTTGTTGTTTAGTCCTATCTAATCCCTGTGGCTCCCAAACGGTTTAATGTTCCCAAAGACGGCGGCAAGAAAGCCGACATCAAAATCCCCAAAATCCGATCCACCTCATTGAGAAAATACTCGCGATCGTCGATCCACACCCGACTCCCCACCAGCTTCAAAAACCGCCAGTTCGTCCCACTCGTCACCGCCCCATAGATCGCCTCACGCACAATTCCCGATCGCTGATTAAAAATCTGCGCCCCCACCATCGAAGCAATACATTGCCCCAACCCGCCAATCACACTCTCATTCTTCGCCTCAACGATCGTCACCACAGGCGCCGTCACATCAATCTGCTCAGGCGACTGACTCAAAATAAAATCACAGAACCCGATCAACCCCTTCTCCGCATCCACATTAAAACTGCTCCCCGAAAATAGGCTTACTTGATGATTCGACTGCTGCCGGACATCCGCCAAAATTGGTGCAATCAAAAACTCCGATCGCGCCTTCTCCGTATTAATCAGCGTCGCTAAGCCCCCATCGCGATCGAGCAACTGCCTCAGCAAATCTGACATCATCACAGGCTGCACAGAAGTAAACAACTGTCTGCCCTCCAGCACCTCAATCCCCAAATCCTGCTTGACCTTTGCCAACGTAAAATCACTGTAAGCCATGATTTCTATTCTCCTTTAAATACCCATTGCAAATCTCCAACATCTGTCGCAATGCTCCCAGCAGCTCAGACATCCCATGCTCCCCATACATCACCGTCTCATACACCTCACCGATCGCCGCCCATCGATAAAACCTCCATCCCATCCCATTTGTCACAATTCCCAAAACCTCAATCTCCCGTTCTGCCGCCACATGATTCAACCAACAAGCCTTCATCTCCACCAAACACTGCGCCAACCCCTTCTCAAAATCATCCTTCTTCGCCTCCACCGCACATAGAAAAGGCGCTGCAAAATAATCGCGATCGCGCGTAATCAAATAATCCGCCTCCCCCGTCAACCCCTTCGCCCCAAAGCGGAGCCCCCTTCCACACCTTCAACCGCTCAAACCCAGACAGCGCCTCCGCAAAAATCGCATCAATAATCAACTCCCTACCCCGCTCATTTCGCCTCGTATCAAACCGCTTCAGCCGTTCCAAGGACGCAAAAAACAGATCGCTTGGCATGACTGCCTTCGTTTCCATCTGCCAAACCAATAGCTTCTCCACCCCAGCCTCCGTCAAAGCCTCGTCCAACGAAAAGCTAGAAAAATTCTTGCCCTTAGCCTTAGCCTTTTGACCCGTAGTTTTACGACTTGCCATCCCATCCTCCTAGTTCTCCGAAGCCGCATACCCAATTCTAAACCCTCAAGGGACAAACACAGGTCGAGATGACACCACTGCCCAAAAATAGGGCATCCTATCAACAAACACTCTATCGCACCAGAAAGGTACCCCCATGGACGGGCCGATCTTCCTCGATCGCATCACCGATCAGCTACGCCACTACCCCGCCAAACTCCAACTCACAGGCAACAAACTCCAAATCCAAATCCCCGCGACAGAACCAAAACCACCCAAGAGCGCGATCGCCGATATCATCCAATCCCTCCGCCCCTGGGAAACCGAACTGCGCCAGCAGCAGATTCAGCAGATTACCCTTTACGGCCTGAGGGCCGATCGCGCCATCGTCTGGCGACAAACCATCGATCTCACGGCAAAACCCCCATCCCCTAACGATCCCTACTCCTTTACAAACCCTAACCTCAATCTCTTTGCCTTCCCCAGCCTGCTGATCCTCGGCACCCTCAGCAATTTCCTATTCAAACGCCTCCTCTTCGGCTGGCAAACCTGGACCCATGAAGTCGGCCATGCCATCGTCGCCTGGCTCTCCGGTCACCAAGCCACCCCCCTGCCCTTCGGCTGGACCAACGTCGGCGAAGAGCGCTCCTTCTACGTTTACTGCTGCTTTCTCGCCCTCCTCGGCATTATCGGCTGGACAGGCTGGAAAGAAAACAAACATGTCGTCATGGGCATCACAGGCGGACTGGCGATCGTCCAATTTTTTATGACCTGGACCATGGCCCGAGATACCTTTGACATGCTCCTGTGCTTTGGGGGACTCGGCGGTGAACTGTATATTAGTGCTGCGTTAATTGTTGCCTTTTATTTTCCACTGCCCGATCGCTGGCGCTGGGACTTCTGGAGGTATCCCCTTGGCATCTTAGCCGCCAGCACTTTCACCGACAATTTTAGCCTCTGGCATAGCATTAAACGCGGCACCGCTGATATTCCCTGGGGTAGCCTGTTTGGCGGCGAAGATGACGCGGGCGGCGATATGAATCGTTTAAGCCAGGATCATGATTGGACCGACAGCCAAATCATCCAGACCTACAGCTCCCTAAGCATTCTTTGCTTAATTACAATGCTGGCAATTTACGCTTTTATCCTATGGCGCCAATTTAGCAGCACTATCAAGGGGAGTCATGGGGTAATAGATTAAACCACAGAGTAGACCGTAAAAGCGATCGCCTATCTCTAGCTACTCTGTTAGGGCGATGGGCTTGTTTCGATCGATCACCCTAAGTCTTCTCGTCGTCGAACCACCTACCGCCTGACCGTACAACTTCAGCACAGACCCCACAGGTCCAGTTCCCTTGCACATAGTAGGTCCCGGCCTCCAGACTCGCCTGAATCAAGTCCACCTGTACACCAACACTCTTACTCTCCTTTAGCCTGCGTCGTCAACACCCCAACATTAAAGGCCGTCGCAGTTGTGTTGCCAGCCTCATCGATCGCCATGAGTTTCTTCAAGTGTTCCAAAGATTGGGCTTTGTTCGAGTTCTATAAGCATGAGATGAACAAAAGATGTTATTGTGGATATAAGGATCCAGGGTCTACTTTCAACCCCTTCGCAGGTGTAGCAATCCCTATGTTTATTAACCCCAAAACTGATTTTGCCTTCAAGAAAATTTTTGGCTCACAGCAGAGTAAAGATATACTAATCAGCTTTTTGGATGCGATTTTATACCAGAGCACGTCGGCTATTGCGGACTTGAAAATCCTCGATCCTTATCAGGCTCCGCGTATTCAGGGGATTAAGGATTCATTTCTAGACGTCAAAGCAACGCTTCGGGGTGGTCAGACTGTGATTATCGAGATGCAGGTTTTGAACGTGTTGGGTTTTGATAAGCGAGTGCTGTACAACGCAGCAAAGGCTTTTTCAATTCAACTGGATGTGGGTGAAGACTACACAATGTTGAACCCAATTATTGCTTTGACAATCACTGATTTTGAGATGTTTCCCCACAGCCCCAAGGTAATATCAAGTTATGCCTTGCGAGAAAAGGAAGAACTGACTAGCTATAGTGATGATATTGAATTAGTTTTTGTGGAATTACCAAAGTTCCAGAAGGGATTAGATAGCCTATCGAACCTTAGTGATAAGTGGATCTATTTCTTAAAGAATGCCAGTACTCTACGGTCAGTTCCTCCCACGATGCAGTCAGAGTCAGCCTTAAATCATGCCTTTGCGATCGCCGAGCAAAGCCGTTTAACCAAGGATGAATTAGAGATCTTGGAGAAGCGGGAGATGTTTTTGCATGACAATCGTAATGCGATTCGCTATGCAGAACAAAAGGGACGACAGGAAGGTAGAAAAGAGACAATGATTGAGATCGCCAGACAGTTATTGGATGTCTTGGATGCAGAGACTATTAGCGTAAAGACTGGTTTAACCCTAGCGGAAATTCAAGCTCTGCGATCGCCTACCCTATCCGCTTAAAATAGTCTAACCGAACCTCTGACATAAAGAAAACGATCGAATAACTTCTGCAATGGACGATCGCTCACGCAAGACAGTTGAGGTACCGATCGCCCTGAATCTTCTGGGTCAAGGGGTTCCTGGGTGAGCGATCGCTTAGACAACAGGACTGGTGATCGCCTATTTTCGGGGCTTCAAGGTGGACCAGCGATCGCCCACCAGTTAGTCAAAAAAGAAGAGCGATCGCACCCAAACCCAACACCTAGACGATCGCCCACTAGCCAATCGATCGTATCTGAGCCATCGATCGATCGCCCTAAGTCTTCTCAGTCAAGGGATTGCTTTGGAGGCGATCGCTCAAGCAACAGGAGGGGCGATCGAGCAGCTTGAGTCTATCCAATGAGGATGAGCATCGCTAGTTCTATTAATGGCAGAAATACTGGTAAACACGATCTATGCAAAACTATGGAGAACTAGCAACCAAGAGGATTGCAATCACTTAGGATCTGGGGCGCTTCCACAGTTTTTCTTCCTCCGGGACTTCAGGAAATGATAAGTCTAGCTTGTCTCCATGTTTGAGTTTTGGATATTCCACCTCAAGTTTTTGAACTAGAGACTTTAAGTATCTACAATACGTAGGATGAAGGTATTTAGATTCTGATCTGTCCAAAATATCATTAAAGACTTCACGTACATTACATCCGAAGAGGTCCTGAACAAAATCTGGTGGCCCAGCGACAATTATTAGATCCATTGTAGGTGCAAGCAAGAACAGCCAGTCTAGTGTATACGGGAAAAGTACGTCCCACATACTTCTCTGCATTGAAAATTGAGAAAAGCCTTCTAAAGTAGATGGAACAATTAGTGCATGTGGCGGTTGTTGCGACCATGACAAGGCAATAAATTGATCAGAGCCATGTTTTTGGAAAGTTGATGCAAATCTGGAAAAATTGTCCTCTCCATAGTAACGGCTATCATCTTCAGCACACACTGCTATCCATCCAGACTGTTTAACCAAACAAAGGTCTTGATCTTCTCTCTCTCCCTGAATAAGCTGTTGGATAGATTGGCAATATGCGTTAATTTGCTCAGTAGACATTACTTTCTGATAAACTCGTTCGACCATTTTATGAGACTCCACTTGTCAAAACAACGATTGATTAAATTCTAAGCGAAAAGATCACTTCTCATATCTAATCTTAATCACTTTGTTAGGAACTCGCGTCTCAATTTGTGTAGAAGGACCTTTTGTACTGGTAGCTTTTGGGTATGCAGAGGCAACTTGACCTGTAAGCAATGTGACAACTCGGACTGTGCCATTGGAGGATTGTTTGATTTCTACAACTCCATGGTCGCCCTCATCGGCAAGTTTTTGAATGTCTTCTATCTGATCTTGTTGATCACCGTTGTTATCCACAAAATTGTCAACTCGTTCCTTCTCCTTAAATTTCTGACCTGGCTTGAGAGGTCTCCCCTTGCTATCTGTAGGAACCTTGCCTTCTAATACTCCTGCGATCGCATCGTCAACAATTTTCTCATCTTCAGTTCTTGAATCTTCCTCCTTAGAGAATACTACTCGAACAATTTTGCCTGAACCATTTACTATGATTTTGGCTACCCCGCCAAATATGCCTGCGCCTATCCACCAAATCCCTTTACCAACTTCCCTTCCTATGGAGCCTTCTTGCGCAAGAGTGCCTAAATTGTTAGCAACAGATGCGACGAGAACAGGACTGGGTAAAGCATACGCATAGAACTCTTGAGCAGCTTGAACAAACGTCTGGTTTCCCTCACCCTTTAAAATCATCTCATATAATCCACTGGGATCAAAAATACTTTCTCCGTTTTGGAGTGTTTTATTGATTGCAGCATGGCTCAATACATCTTGCATCCAAGCTCTTACAGCAAGTGGATTACGAATTTCCTGCTGAACAGAACCAGTCGGAATATTTGACATCACTCGCAGTGTATTACGGGCAATTCTCAAGTCTTCTTTTTCACTTCCAGTGTCATACTTCTTCAGGAAAACCTCTAGTTCACTGACTCCGTTGACGAGTGTCTCAGCTGTACCAGCATTTTTAATTGTTTCTAAAAATAACCCAGAACTATCACTCCGT
The DNA here is from genome assembly GCA_012031975.1 of Alkalinema sp. RU_4_3. Classification (GTDB taxonomy): domain Bacteria; phylum Cyanobacteriota; class Cyanobacteriia; order Leptolyngbyales; family Leptolyngbyaceae; genus JAAUSA01. The sequence goes on from JAAUSA010000126.1 coordinate 14,394, forward strand.
CCAGGAATAAACGATGAATAAGCCCCACCCAAATTCACCAAATGACTCAAAAAGTCTGCCTTCTTCACCTCAGACTTCAAACTCTCATCACCGATCGCCCTAGCCGACTTCAGTAATCTTCCTGCATAGTCGATCGCCTTCTGCAACTGCTCAATCATCGGCCAACGGGCATTGTACGCCTCCGAAAAAGTTCCCGTCGTATCCAGATTAAACCCATCAAACCATTCACTTAGCCCGCCCGTCACCGATCGCATCCCCTTATCCCTCCAAGTCGCATCCGTCGCCTCCACCAACGTCTCGATCCACTCCGACATCGGATTATCGCCATTTGTTACTGTGGGATTCGATCGCGCGATCTCAAACCCCAACCCCAAAAGCGCACCACTCACATTCCCAAACTTGAGGAACGTATCTTTACCAGCAGTGGGCCAACTCACGTTCAAATCCACTACCCGCCGTGATGCCT
>JAAUSA010000127.1 GCA_012031975.1 Alkalinema sp. RU_4_3
GAATCTGAATGTTGTTGTTCATAAGATCTGATTGGCTGCAGAGACTTCTATCATCACATAATTGCCTGCACCAAGGAACCTATGACACTAGATATGGACAAGACTCACGGGAGATCCGGTAGAGCCTTAAAATTAGGGGTTATGACGGACCAAATACACAAAGTATATTTAGGGGGACGGAGCTGTGGAAGAGCAAAGATGGTGCTCCACCAAGTTTAGTTCAGGAAATTAATCCCAACAACAGTAATACTAATATTGGTACGTCGTCTTACGCTGGTGATTCCAGCCCATCTGGATTGACCAATGTTAATGGAACCCTGTACTTCAGGGCAACTAATGGAGTACAGGGGTTTGAACTTTGGAAGAGCAGCTCGAATGGTGCAACAACTATGGTTGCAGACATTAATCCTAATGGTAATTCTAGTCCGGATCCTAGATCCCTATCCACTCCTTCCAATGCTTATCTCCCACTCAAACCCGTCAAAATTAATGACACACTCTACTTTGTAGCGGATGATGGTGTAAATGGTTCCGAACTATGGAAGTTAGGCCCCACCCCCCAGCCCGACATACTTCTCCGCAATGGACCAAGCGGAGAAGTAGCCATTTGGGGTCTAGATAGTTCTCAAATTGCTACTTCTGCTTTCGCACAACTAGAGAATGGAACCCTCATCAACCTTGATAGCAATTGGAAAATTGTCAATGGAAAATCTGATTTCAATGGCGATGGCATTCTAGATATAGTATGGTTCAATGACTCAACGACCGAAACAGCTGTTTGGTACATGAAATATGGCAGTACTGGTATAGCCAATGTCATTAGCAATGCTTCTTCCTTTGTGTATACTCCAGGAGCTACTGCAACTTTTAAGCCTGGCGGGCAGTGGAAACTTGCCGCTGTTGCTGATTTGCTAGGTGACAGTCGTCCCGAATTTCTTTGGGAAGATCGCAGTACAGGCGTTGCTGCTATCTGGCAGCTTAATATAGCCAATGGAAGACTTGAAATAGCACCAACAAGTGCAGTTATTACTTCTAATGGTACTCAAGTTTCCAATGGTGGGACACCCAATAACTGGCGAATCAACGGAGTAGGCAACTTTGATGGCAATGCAAGTACCCGAGAGATCCTATGGTTTAACGAGAGTACAACAGAAACTAAAATCTGGCAGCTTAGTGGCACAACCCGCGTCGGCGATGGATATATAAATGATAGCAATGGAGTGAGCATCAAACCTGGTCTGGGATGGAAACCTGTAGCAATCAGCAACGTTGATCGCGCTGGCACTGATGAAATTATCTGGCAAAATGCTACCAGCGTTGCTGTTTGGCAGCTAAATAATGTTAATAGCAACTTTACCCTAACTGGCATGAGTAAGGTTCTATCTCAGACCCTGGCAACAGGTGAGCAAATTCAAGGTGTAGCAGATATTGATGTGGATGGATCTATGGACTTATTGGTACGACGTAAGAGTGGTGGGCCGGACACTACTCGGATTTACGCTCTCAATGCCACAACTTTCCAAATCTCCAATCCAACAACTCCTCGCTATATCACTCTTCCAGGTCAGACAGTACCTTTTGATACAGGTAATTCTAATTGGGATATCGCTGATGTCGCTGACCTTGGTGGCCCACTGAAATAACCTATTAAGGGTCCTGGGATGATACGTGTCGTCCCAGGACATTGCTGGATAAACAATGGGAGAATCATCGATAGATCGTCTCCGCCATCACCTCTTCCACCTCACCCTCACCATCTCCATTCACCAGGTTAATGATGACTGCCGTCACCACCAATGACCTGATTGCGTCAATTTCTGGCCTGTAGGGATACTGCTTCAAGTGAGACGTAAGTCTGATTTGTACTATATTTGATGGGTCTTCACTCAAACTGTCAAAGATAATTCTATGCTGAAGGATATTGAAACGGCTTTATCTGTGATTCGCACCTACGAAACAGACGACTCGGCCTACCAGATCGCCAATCGCCTCCGCAGACTGACCAAACCCGCCTACACCACCGATCTCTGGACGATCGCCACAGGCAGCAAACAGACCTTTCTGCGGGGCGATCTCGACGGCACCATTCTACTGGCAGGAGAGCCCACAGACTTTGGCCATTTCATCGCGGCCCTTTCTGACCAGATCAACCAGCCGGGGTTGCGCAACTCTGATTTGACGCAGTGGACCGCTGACCATACTTCTTGGTCCGGGGATCTAGGCAGCGCCATTGTCACCTATTACCGATCGCCCGAGAAGTTCACGGACCTTACAGAAGTCCTCCGCCGTTTTGCCTCGGAGAGCGATCAATCCGCCAATATCGCCGCCTTTTTGATCGGTCGTACCCTAAACACCACGGGCGGCAGTATTTCAGGGGCAATCAGCACCTACCACAGTCAGAATTTCGCCCAACATGTGCAGGCATTTTGTCAACTGCGGTTTGGCCCAGGGGATTTGGCAACGGAACTGCGCCGTCCGATCGCCAGTTACCTCAAACTTGCCTCGGATTCAGGCCTCTCTGGCTGGGTGAAGAATGCGCTCAAGGGGCGTTTGTTTCCGAAGAAGACCTATACGGAAGCCGATATCGATCTTGCCCGCGATTATTTCTTGAATTATTTGAATCGGCGATCGGCTGGCTAAACTTCTGGTTTCGTCGCCACCATATTCAAACTAATCAGCACACCCTGAAACATTATCTGACTACAATCTTCAAATAAATCAAACTGTCCCACATCCATACAGTCCTCAAACCCTGCACCCTGAAGATAAGAAGCCAAAATCTCAGGGTCAAAGCCGACCCGATGAATATCAAATTGATTGGTATGTCCCCCGAACATCATCCGCATCAGATGATAGCGATCGTTCGGACCCATATTCGGGCTGACATAAAGCCAGCAAAGCGTATGAATATTCGGCACGCTAATCAAAACTTGACCACCAGGTTGCAGGACACGATGCCATTCCTTCAACGTTATGATCACTTCATCATTGAAGCCATAGTGAAAGTGCTCCAGGATATGGCTGGCATAAATTTGTTCTATAGAATTATCCGCAAACTGGCTTAAGTCCTGGGCATCCCCCACGAAATCTACTTCTGGACGTTGTTCAATATCCACAATTTTCCAATCGGGATGGGCTTTTTTACCGCCAATATGGAGTTTCATTGCTGTTACCAATGGAAAGAAAGAAGAGGGAAGAGAGAAAACGCTAGTAGTTGGCGATCGCATTGACGCGATCGATCAAATTTGCGTCTAGGCAGGCATCGCCTAACACCAGCTTTGCGCAATGGAAGTTTTGAGTCAGGAACTGCGTTAGGCGAGTTTCATTCAACGGGGACACTAGCATCATATTCGGTTCATCCTCAAGTTCAACTTCTTGCATCATCAGGAAATTCATTAAGGCTCCACCTAGTACGGCATCGGCAGTCTCTTCATCCACACCTGTCGTGTCAATCAAAAAGCGATGTTCTGACGGACTAGAAAAAATACGATCGAGCAATCCATAAAGCTGTTGTTCCAAAATCTCTTCTTCTACCTGCCAATTCACTAACACCAAGACAGCCTGGGCAATCTGGGCGATCGGAGTTTCAGGCATAGCGCGGGCGCGATCGATTCGATCCTGCCGTTGTTGCACTGCGGCTTGGTCGTCGGACCAGAAGCGATCGGCCATTTGTTCATAGGCTGCCTCCACATCCTGGGCAAACTGCTTCGCATTCCAAAGCGGTGCCTGGGTCTTAGAAAGACGGAGTTTTTCCATCACAGTTTTCCTCAGGTCTGGGTCATTGCCCAATCGCACGCCCCATTCAATATATTCCTCAGGGCTCCAGGCAATCCCTTCTTCGACCCCGGCATTCATCAGCATCCCGTAGCTATTACGCGCTGCGAACTGCTCTCCGACCAGCGTCACCAGAGGCCGCTCCATCCAGAGCGCTTCCATCGTAGTGGTTGCGCCATTGTAGGGAAAGGTGTCGAGGACCACATCAGCCATGGCCAGATTCGCCCGATGGATCGGCTCCGAGTCGGCCTGGGGCGCAAACCGCAGACGATCGCGTGACAATCCCACTTCATCTGCTAACTCATAAAAGAATACCTTGACCGCATCCTCATCTGCCAGTCCCTTGACTAGGAAAATCCCCTTAGGAACCTGTGCCACGATCTGCAACTGCCAAATTGTCGTATCCCGATGGCGTTTATATCCCCGCTGGCCGCTGTAGAAAACCACGGCATCCTCTGGAATATCCAATTGCGATCGCGTTAAATCTGGTTCTCCGACTTCAAACCCATCTACAGCCAAATAGGTGGTGGGCAACCGCCAGATTTCCTCAACGTAATAGTCCTGAGCATTTTCTGGGAGAACGTAGCGATCGGCAAAATAGTAGTCGATCGTCGAGAACCCCGAAGCATCCCAGCCCAACCAGGTCACCTGAATCGGCGCAGGTTTGAGCGCCATCACTTCACAAGTCAGATCGAGGGTAAGACTATCGAGATCAACAAGAATATCGATACCATCTTGATGGATTTTCTCCGCCGTTTCTAAGCCATCAAACCCACATTCCCGGACATGGGAAACAATCTGACGATATTGTTCCTGCACATAATCCGCCTTTTTTACCGGATTGATCATGTAGGCATACAGCTCAACTTGTTCCACATCATGGTGCTGCAACAACCAGCGCGCCAGCCAACCAACAGAATGGCTGTGGAAGCAGTGACAGATATAGCCAACCTTAAGCTTTGCCGATCGCGGTTTTAGCCGCTTAGCCTTGTGGCTAGCCTGATAGCGATCATACTGCTCCTGAGCATAAGTCTGTATACTCCGCTCGCTCACAGCAATTAGCTGATTCTGCACCCGATGATTTTGCTCAGGGCAATCTTCCATGTAGGGCAAGAGATAGGCCGTCGGCAACAATCGACGGGCATCGACCTGGGAAAGGATTGGACTAGCGGAAACGAATGTAGCAATCCGCGATCGATGATCAGGAACCATAGCCACAGCCTCATCCCAATGGCCACCCGTATTAAGCAGCCCCCGCAAGAGAATATGGCTGGCATTGAGGCGATCGATGTCATTATCTGCGACCTCTAAACATTCACAGGCGGCACTGACACCGCGATCAAAAATATTGGCCTTCTGACACAGCAATGGCAACTGCATTAGCAAGTTAATATCACCGGGATTCGCCACCAAACAGATCTCTGTCAATGCCGCCGCCAGTCCATACCAACCCCGCCCATAGCCCAACCGCGTCGCGGGGGGAAACACCACAGCCATAAATGCTTCTGCATCTTCCACTACCTCTTGGCAAGCAGAGACAAAATCCACGGTCTCCACAGCCAAAAAAGGCTCTTCCAAATATTTATTCAAGGCTTGTAGAAGCAGCTCTTGATCCACATCAGTCCCTTCACGAGCAGCCAGTTCCAGGCGAGCCGACAAATCTAGATCCGTCATCTGTTCCAGGGACAAACCATCACCATGCATTGCCAATAGCATCAGGTGAAGCAAATTATTGACAGAATCTGGCTGGAGCGATCGCAGCTCTGTCCGTAGGGCAAATGCTGTGGAATAGTCACCGGACGATAGTGCTGACTGAGCAGACTGTTCTAGGAAACAGGTAGACGATAACATAGATAGCATTAGAGACAAGAGTTGAAACCGCGTTGCAATTTTATTATGGACAAAAGCCTCAAGACAGGGGCATGGTTTCTGAAATTTATTTAATCTTCAGGGCCATAGCCCATTAAGTTATTCTGTACAAACAACGGCGCGGAGCGAATATACAATTCGCTCCGCGCTATCGCTTAGCTAAAAGCTAGACCAGATCTCACAGAAACTACTTGAGACCCAGTTCAATTGCGGCGGTACCACAACGATCAGCAGTAGCGTTAGGATTCATGTCAGCCGCTGTAACCGTCGTTCCTTCGCCAGGCGCCTTCTTCTCGCAAAGAACGGCTGCGGTACTAACTTCACTAGTACTGGAAATCACGCCCAGGACAACTTTACCGCCGTAAGCTTTAAGAGCAGCTTTCTTAGGCTGTGGGGAACCATTAACAATGACATTTTGGTCTGTTCCGGTACCCGCAACTGGCATCGTGTAGCCATAATTCGCAGTGCTGGCCTTAACCACGCGACCCAACTCATCAGAGCTGGAGGTGAACTCGCTGTTCTCCAAGAAGTAGGCTTGCTGAGCACGAATCAAGGAACCCACATATTGCTTAGCTTCAGACTGCTTAGCTTTGTTAGCCTGGTTCAAGAAGGAAGGCAGAGCGATCGCAGACAAGATACCGATGATAATGATCACAACCAGCAGTTCGATCAGGGTGAAACCCTCGTTGCCTTTCTTGCGCTGAGCGAGGTAGCTGATGAACTTGGCTTTTAATTCGGTTTTCATTTGAGGATTGTCTCCTTAAGGTGCAGATTTGTTGGACTTCAAACTCCTATTTATAACTTGCCCATTCCTTCCATTTTCATATCACCCATCACCAAGAAAGTTTTGAGATTTGTCCGGATGGCTCGTAAACCTCATGCCATACAGACAAAAACAGGGCATGATCTGGGTGTTTCTTGCTACACTGCATGGGCTGTTTTCGGTCCCAAAGGCAATATGAATCCCCCCAGCACCAAGGGTACGACGCCAGAAAGGTTGGTCCATGGAGTCACCCTAACGCTTCTGTTTTTTACTGTTTTGTAAGCTGCTGGCGTTTCAATGGAGCCTGCTGGACAATCCCTTCCCGAATGAGTACCGGGAGGGATCGATTCTGCTGACCACCCAGGCGCTGCTTGACGGGAAGAATCCCTATGCCCTAGCGCAGCAGCCGGAATACACCAATGTCTACGGGATCCTTTACCACCTCGTGGTCTATCCCTTTGCCAAACTCTTCGGCAACAGCTTCCCGGTCCATCGATCGGTCTCCGCCGCCTTTACTATTGCCACCTGCGGCCTGATGGTCTGGATCATGCGGTGGATGAAGACGCCCTGGGTGATTAACCTCGGTGCTAGCTTGATTCTGTACGGCCATTTGCTGTTCTACATCACGCCCTTGGCGCGGCCCGATGCCATGGGGGTCTTCCTGATGGTGCTGTCGGTGATCCTGCCCTTTCGCTTTAGGTACAGCGATCGCAGCTTGATCGCCAGCATCCTGGTGGGCCTCCTCGCCTTCCTGACCAAGCCCTACTTCATCCTCGGCCTCGCCTTTGTGATCGCCTATGTCTTTGTCTTTCAGTCCAAGATTAAGGGCCTACGCAATGCCCTCTATGCCACCGTTGCCTTTCTTGGCACGATGGCGGCGATGAATGCCTGGGGCGAGACCTACATCAACAACACCTTCTTGATCCATGTGAATGTGGCTTCTAAGTCCGCCGACTTCCTGTATAGACAGCTAAGCACCTACGTCCAGTGCAACCTCGGCCTATTGGGTCTACTCATCGGCGGCGGCGCCTTCCTGCTGTGGCGAGAGCGCTCGCACCTACGCCCCAATTTCAAACCCCAGCTCACCCAGTTGGATCGTCCCCTCCTCCAATGGGATATGGGCTTGTTTCCCTGGTGTAGCTTGCTCGCCTTCGCGATTTTCTACCTCAGCATGGGCCGCCACACGGGCAACTGGCTAGTCTATCTGCACCAGTTGTTCTCACCGTTTCTGCTACTGAGCCTGGCAATGGTGGGCAAGCATCTCTACGACGATCGCGCCTCCCTCAGGCGATTAGTACTCCAGGGGATGACCAGCGGACTGCTGCTCCTAAATGTTACAGCCGTGACCTCTGCGGCCTTTTTACCCGGACTGCCCCAGGATACCTCACTTCCTGGCAAACCCTCAGCACGATCGTTAGCCAGCACCAAACCATTTTCAACTCGCCTGCCATCGCCTCCCTCCTCCTCCAACAGGGCAAACCCGTCCCCGATTCTGGCCAATCTGAATATTTCATCCGAGGCACCGAGCGTGAGGCGAAGCTCTCTAGCTGGTTTCCCCAGAATGCAGCGATCGCCCAGCGCAATGATGCCTACCTCAATCAAGTCGAAGCCGATCTCAAAATCGCCGCTATGGGCTCGTGATCCTCACCCACAATCTATCCCCCATCCTGCCAGAAGCCTTCCTAGAGAAGTACTACACCTATGCAGGCTCGATCGTCGCCCCGATGCCAGCGGAAGCCTTCCGGAGCAACCGCCGCTGGCTCCTCGATGTCTACGAACCCAAGGTCCCAGCCCCCTCCGTGAAACAACCTTGATTTGATCCAGGCCGATCGACGCTGTACGCAAATTGTTCCCATCCTGGGCGCTGCGGGTACGATTGGACAATCCTTGTCCCGTACTACCACCATGCTAGGAATTCTCACCGATCGCGAGGGTCTAACTATTCCCCGAGGAAAGATTTTATCCTGGGTAACCCTTGCCTTGATGGGGTTGTTTTTATATCAGTTCTTAGTATTTCAATGGGAGTTAATACGCAACCCCTTTCCCAATGAGTATCGCGAAGGGGCGATCCTGTTGACGACCCAGGCCCTGCTGGACGGAAAGAATCCCTATGCCCTGGTCAACCAGCCCGAGTATACAAATGTCTATGGCATCCTTTACCACCTGGTGGTCTATCCCTTTGCCAGGCTGTTCGGCAACAGTTTTCCCGTCCATCGATCGGTATCCGCCGGGTTCATCTGGGCCTCCTGTGGCTTGATGTTTTGGATCATGCGGTGGATGCGGATTCCCCTGGTGCTGAATCTGGGGACGACGATGATTTTGCTGGGGCATCTATTGTTTTACATCACGGCCCTGGCCCGGCCCGATAGCATGGGGGTGTTTTTGCTGCTGCTGTCGGTGGTGGTGCCCTTTCGGTGTGGCTATAGCGATCGCAGCCTCTACGCGGCCATTGTCTGCGGCATCCTGGCATTCTTAGTCAAGCCCTACTGTATCTTGGGGCTGACGTTTTTACTGCTGTATGTGCTGGTGTGGCGATCGCCCGGCGAGGCTTCCACTTTGGGGCGGTGGCGGCCCTGGGGTTGGGTGGCGCGGTGGCCCTGATGAGTCTGTGGGGCGAGAGCTACATTAACAATACGTTTTTGATCCATGTGAATGTGGCGACGCGATCGGCCAAATTTCTGCACCTCCAGCTCCATACCTATGCCATGGCCAATCTCAGCTTGCTCGCGCTGATCGGTGTGGGGCTGGGCTGGAGCTGGCAGAGCCATTTCAAACGATTGGTGAAAAAACGGACGATCGGCCTGTTTCCCTGGTGTGCCCTGCTCTCCTTTGGCATCTTCTACCTGAGCCTGGGACGCCATACGGAGAACTGGATTGTCTACCTATACCAGTTGTTTTCCCCCTTTTGCCTGCTCACCATGGCCATGGCCGCCACCTCCCTCTATTGCTCCGCCCAGCCCCTGTGGAAGCAGTACTTGGTCAACGTCCTGCTGGTGATCAACCTTGCGAGTGTCGCCTCAGCGGACTCCCTGCCCAAACTCCCCAGTGGCTACCAGGAGTCCTGGCAAGCCCTGAGCCAGCTAACGGCAAACCATCAGCGAATTCTCAACTCCCCCCTGCTCACCTCACTGCTAATCCAACAGGGCAAACCCGTCTACGACTCCGGCCAGTCAGAATACTTCGTCCAAGGCGTCGCCGAAACCACCCCCCTGAACCGAATGCTCCCCAACCGGGCCAGAATCATCGCTCGCCAAAATGCCTACATCACCGCGATCGAGCAGGACATCCGTCAACAAGCCTTTGACTTGGTGGTTTTGACCCAAAACCACTCGATGCTGGTCTCTGAGAATTATCTGCGGCAATATTATGAGAAAAAGCGATCGATCACCGCCGTCATGCCGCCCACGCCCTTCAAGGGACCTCGGACCCGAGCGCTAGACATATACGAGCCCAAACCCCGCCCCCCGAGCTGAAGTCCGGGGGGCTAAGGCTACTCTGGGAAAACCACCAACACATAAAGGAAAGCTTCCAACTGGGTGATCAGTTGCATCACCAAGCGTTCAGCGGCGGCACGATCGATCGCCCCCAGGGTCAAAGGATCGACAGGCTCAATTTGGCAGAAGCGGCTGACGATCGCCTCCAGGGTTTGGGGTGCCTCCCACAGGGGCAGGATTGCCGCCGCTAAACCGTAGGGCAAACTCACGGCCGCGCGAGTGACGTTGGGGATGTACTGGCTGATTTCAAAGCTTTGCCGGGCTTTCACGGCCTGAACCAGATCCAATTGGATATGGGCCGTCCGCAGCACAGGATGAATGTGGATGGTGGCGGTAGCCCAATCGGTGCGATCGCTCAAAGGCACCAAGGCCTGGGGTTCGTCCCGAGTGGCCCAGAAGTCCAACAGGCGGTGGACTGGATTGAGCAGCTCGTAGGTATGCAAGCGTTGATCGATCGTCATCTCAACCAGCCCCATTTGCCAAATCAACGGCAGGTTCTCGGGATCTTCAAACAGGTCCATCACCTCCCAGTCCCGCCACTGCACCATGCTGAGGAAGTTTAATTCCGACTGCTCTAGGGACTCAAACAGGTCGGGTATGCTGTAGCCGCGATCGCCCCGCAGCAGATAGTTCAGCAGGACCAGCTCCTTCTCGTTTTTCCCACGCCCCGAGCCGATGTTCCAGGTCTGCTGCTTGAGGGCCACCTGCGGCTTCAGGGCAGTCATGGTATCCATCACCAGCTCAATTTCCATGTCCCCAGGGTTCTCTTCCATCAATCCCATCAGTCGAAAGAGTTCCTGGCCGCGATAGTGGGGACCACGCTGGTGGATATTGTTGAGATTGCCGCGCAGTATTCCTTGGGGTTTAAGCACCGATCGCAGTGCCCCCATGGCCAGGTCCAAATCCGGCAGCAGGTACAAAACCTCGTCGCAATTAATATAGTCAAACTGTAGGCCCAGTTCCGCCACCTGTTCCAAGGGAAGGGCATGGAACTCACCAAACTCCGCCAAGCCATGGTAATCAAAACGCTGACGGGCAAATTCTAGGGAGCGCGGCGAAGGATCGACCCCGATGATCTTGGCGCCGGGATTGGCTATTGCCAGCAGCAGCGACGTATAGCCTGTGCCACAGCCCGCATCGAGGATCAGGAGATCCTTTGTTTCTACCACCCGCTGATGCTGAAGGTAGAAGGGCGTCACCAAACTGTGGATGAACAAACCGTCGTAGGCCCCGACGGGACTATCTTCCACGGGATTACTGGGATAGGGCACACTTTCAAACTGTTCCCGAATTTGTTCTCGCAACGCTTCAGCATTCATGGGGGTTACCGGGGGATCTGACGAGTTTCAGTATGCCCGACAAACCTCGGTTGGTTGCGGAGAACTGCGCTAAATCTCAAAGCGATCGTAGCGAATCCCCGCCGCTTCAATCCGAGCCAGGGCCTCGCCTAGGCGATCGAGTTCAGCGATCAGACTAATCCGCACATAGCCCTCTCCTCCCTCCCCAAAGGCATTACCGGGGGTGACGACCACGCCCGTTTTCTCCAGTAGGCCCAGGGCAAAGTCCGTGGAACTCACACCGATTGGACAGGCCATCCAGAGATACATGGTGGCATTGGGCTTCGGAATAGTCCAACCGAGTTTAGCAAAGCCCTCGACGAGAAAGTCACGACGCGTTTGGTAGCGCTCCTGCACCTCTAGCAGGTACTTATCTGGGAGCTGCAAGGCCGTTTCGGCGGCACGTTGAATCGCGGAGAACAGACCATAGTCAAGGTTTGTCTTCAGGGTGCGCAGGCCCTTGATGATCTGACGGTTGCCCACGACAAACCCGACGCGCCAGCCCGCCATGTTGTAGGTTTTGGACAGGGTGTGGAATTCGACGCCGATTTCCATGGCCCCTGGGATTTCCAGCAGGCTAGTGGGACGGTAGTCGTCAAAGGCCAGTTCCGCATAGGCCATGTCATGGACCAGCATGATCTCGTATTTTTTGGCGAAGGCCACGGCCTCTTCAAAGAACGATCGCGGCGCCGTGGCGGCGGTGGGATTGCTGGGATAGTTGAAGTAGAGAATCTTGGCCCGCCGGGCGACATCCTCGGGGATGGCGGCAAAGTCGATCAACCAGTCGTTCTTTTCCGACAGCATCAGCGGATAGATCTCGCCTCCTGCGATCAGCGGTCCCCGGAAATGGGGTGGGTAGGAGGGACTGGCACGAGGATCGTGTCCCCAGGATTGATATAGGCCAGTGCCAAGTGGGTCAGGCCTTCCTTGGACCCCAGCAAAGGCAACGCTTCGGTCTCCGGATCCAAACTGACGTTATAGCGCCGATGGTACCAATCGGTGATGGCTGTGCGAAAACTGCCAATCCCTTCAAAGGGCGGATAGCCATGGTTCGTCGGATCGGCTATGGCCCGCTGGGCCGATTCGACGATCGGCGCGGGCGTCGCACCATCGGGATTACCCATCCCCAGATCAATGAGATCGATACCCTGGGCACGGGCATTGCGCTTTAGCTCATCCAGGCTGGCAAACACATACTGGGGCAAGGTTCTCAGGCGATCGGCGGGGACAATCCAGCTTGGACTCATGACGGTAACGGTTATTTCTCTAGACGAAGGTTAACATTGAAGCTTTCTATCAAGGCATCCTGACATTCAACTGGCATCAGCCTTGGGCAGCAGGGCGATATTGTCCTGGTAGAATTCCACAGCCATATTTTCATCCTCACGGGAGGAGAGCGATCGGCGCGCTTCGCCCAGATACAGGGGAAGGCTGATGCCCGCCTGGGGATGGAGCACCGTGCGCGCCCGCACGGTCAGCACGCCCGTACTGGAGGCCCGCCCAGGGGAGAACAAATCCGAGGCGGCTTGGCGCAGGGTGGCATCGAGCTGGTCGGGCCGAATGGTCGCGGGCAAGGAAATCACGATTCGATCGGTGTCCGTATCAAACACCCTCGCATAGGCCACAGAACCCGGCACTGCTGTCCGCTGGAACAGTCCCAGGCCCAGGGCAAACACACTGGCCGCCACCACAAAGGTGAAACTGGTAATCCCCACCAAGCGGTAGCGGATACCCCAGGAGGCAATCCAAGCAACGATCGTCACTAGGGTCAAAACCCCTCCGAGAATCGCGATCCATTGGGCATAGGTCTGTAAGGCAACGGTGGAAAACATCTCAAAAAACACTAAGGTTTAGGCCAATCTTCCCCATCCTATCAGCAATTGCAAGTCGCTCCATGGGCTTGGACCTGGGATAGAGTCAGGTGACTGGGTTTAACCTCGGCCCAGCCGGACAAAAACCTAAGCTTAAAAAATTAAGACCCAATTTTTGATACCCTATTCCAACTAACTGAGTCTTGGGGAAATCAGCGTGAACATTCAAATCGGTCGGGGAAAAACTGCAAGGCGAGCCTACGGGATTGATGAGATCGCCCTGGTACCGGGTCGTCGCACGGTCGATCCTCGGGTCATTAACACCAGTTGGTCCATCGGCGGGATCACGCGCGAAATTCCGATTATCGCCAGTGCCATGGATGGGGTGGTGGATGCCCAAATGGCCGTCAAGCTCTCGGAGCTGGGGGCGCTGGGGGTGATCAATCTGGAGGGGGTGCAGATGCGCTATAGCGACCCGAATGAGGTGCTCGATCGCATTGCCGCCGCCAGCAAGGAGGAGTTTGTCGGTCTGATGCAGGAACTCTACGCGGAGCCGATCAAACCCGAGCTGATCGCCCAGCGCATTAAGGAAGTCAAAAGTCAGGGGGGCATTGCGGCGCTCAGTGGCACCCCCGTGGCCGCCGCGAAGTTCGGGAAAATCGCAGCGGAGGCGGGGGCTGACCTGTTCTTTGTCCAGGGGACCGTCGTTTCGACTGAACATACGGCACCGGAGGGGGTGGAGCCCTTGGATTTGGCGGCCTTCTGCGCGGACATGCCGATCCCGGTGATTCTGGGTAACTGTGTGACCTACGAGGTCACAATGGAACTGATGCGGGCGGGGGCAGCGGCGATCATGGTGGGGATCGGTCCTGGGGCGGCCTGTACCTCCCGAGGCGTGCTAGGGGTGGGAATTCCCCAGGCGACGGCTGTATCGGACTGTGCGGCGGCGCGGGATGACTTTGAGAAGGAAAGTGGTCAATATATTCCGATCATTGCCGATGGAGGCCTGGTCACCGGGGGCGACATCTGTAAATGCATCGCCTGCGGGGCCGATGCTGTGATGATCGGCTCCCCCTTTGCTCGGGCAGCGGAGGCCCCCGGAAGGGGATTCCACTGGGGCATGGCGACGCCCAGTCCCGTGCTACCCCGTGGCACCCGGATTAAGGTCGGCACCACCGGATCCGTCGCCCAGATCCTCCGGGGTCCCGCCGGACTCGACGACGGCACCCACAACCTGCTCGGCGCCCTGCAAACCAGCATGGGCACCCTGGGGGCCAGCACCATCAAGGAAATGCAGCAGGTGGATGTGGTGATCGCCCCATCGCTCCTAACCGAGGGCAAGGTCTACCAAAAGGCCCAGCAATTGGGCATGGGTAAATAGACGTGAAGAACTGTAGCGATTCCTAACGACCAAAGGCTCTAGGAAAGCGCTGGGTTCCCTTTGTACTCTGCCAAGACCTTCTTTGATCCAACTTGTAAAAGTTCTTCAAAGCTTGTCGAAGGGGCTGGGAAAATCCCGGATCCGTCGTCTACAATGGGAGGAAGAAAAGCGGAGACGAAAGTTTCCGTTCACTCCTCACACCACACTCCGCCTGAACCTGTTATGGGTTTGGGCGGTTCCTTTTAAAGGGTGCTCCTGTTAACAATCTCAAAGGGAGGGCATTGACGAGCAATCCCCTCTGCTATGCTAGAATCCTCA
>JAAUSA010000361.1 GCA_012031975.1 Alkalinema sp. RU_4_3
TTGAATACCTTAGGGTACGATATTTAGCTCTGGGCAATGCCACGGAGCTATTTTTTGGCCCGTCTTATGTGCTTATTACTACATTGACTGCAAGGTTATATTCCGTCTTAAGTTGGTACCCATGATTAATAATCATCAACGTATTATCAAGACTTTCATGGAGGTCCGCATCTTTAATTTCTGCTTCATCCAAGCGAGAAAAATTGCGTAGGGAGAGGACAATTTCTCGAATTCGCTCCGTGCCAATTCGCATGGACTCAATGGCTTTTGGCAAATCTGCTTGAACAAACGGTAGGTCAATTTGGGCTGCCAATTCAGAAATTCTGCTGGAGGGCTCGGGATATTCCTGCTGATAGAGTTCTAGCAATAGCAATATGTCTTTAACATAGATAGCAGCGGGCTCCATATTCCCGTGAATATAATTAATCGGATTATTGATTTCATGGGCGACCCCTGCCACCAATTGCCCCAGGGAAGACATTTTCTCCTGTTGCATGAGCTGGAGGTTGGCTTGGTTGAGGGCCTGGGTGCGCTCGGTGACCCGCTGCTCCAAACTGTCGGTTAGCTCCATCAGCAGGAGATTTTGGGTCGTGAGCTGCTGGGTCATCATGGCCAACTTTAAGTGCAATTGTACCCGAGCTAGGACCTCGGCCTGCTGAAAAGGCTTCGTAATATAATCAACCGCCCCTACTTCAAAGCCTCGAATCTTAGTCTCTACCTCAGACAGCGCCGTCATAAAAATAACGGGAATATCCTGGGTATGGGGATTTGCCTTGAGGCGACGGCAGGTTTCGAATCCGTCAATCCCACCCATTTGGATATCGAGCAAAATTAAAGAAGGCAACGCATAGCTGATCTGGCGTAGGGCATTTTCACCACTGGTGGCCACAGCCACTTCAAAGCCCGCGTCAGACAGGGCATCGGACAGCACCTGCAAATTGGAGGCCGTATCATCGACGATTAAGACCGTGCCTG
Organism: Alkalinema sp. RU_4_3; assembly: GCA_012031975.1. Lineage (GTDB taxonomy): Bacteria > Cyanobacteriota > Cyanobacteriia > Leptolyngbyales > Leptolyngbyaceae > JAAUSA01. The sequence goes on from JAAUSA010000361.1 coordinate 976, forward strand.
TACTCGCCATGTTCAACTCGCAGAACAGGCCTGTTGGACTAGAGGAACGTTGGGATACCGAATTTTGTGCAGATTTCACAGCAAGGTTCATGGGCCATCACTCGATCAAAGACAGGTTAGTTAGAAAGAAAAAAAGTATAGAGTGAGATACTTCAGTTACGTTCGACTCCCTGACAGGTCATGACCTTATGCAATGCTTAGCGCAATAGCGTTGGCTCTATGATGCCCCTCTCCATTGTAAGAGTCACAATAAAACCACCAAAAACCTGATGCGTTACAGCATCAATGCTTGGCGACGCTTCGCCTGGGTTTCGGGCATATCGATCAAGACTTCCTCCAGGGGCAAGGTCCGGGTTAAGGATTCGTACATATGGGCTTGGTGAACCATTTGGTGGGTTAGGTCCAGGGCCGTTAGCCAGCCACTTCTCGGATGGTAGGCGCCTGTGTCAATATCCAACCAGCCTTGACCCCGGACGATCGCCCCCGGAAACACCCCCGGAAAGGTAAAGGTGATCGTATGGCCTGTAATAATCAGCTTGTCTTCAAAGTAGGGCCGCCCCATGCGGTGGAACTCATCCCTGATCCAGCAAAACTGCTGCTGATCCTGGGATTCGATCGTCATATCCGGATGGACCCCGGCATGGACCAGCCAGACATCCCCTAGATCCAAATAGTTCGGCAGGGTCTCGATCCATTTCAGATGCTCCAGCATCATGTCGGGATCTTCATAGCTCGACATGGTGGCCCGGCCGCCGCTGTACATCCAGGCATGGAGGGCCGGAGAAAAGATTTGGCCATTGGGAAAGGCCTCTAGCATCATCTGCTCATGGTTTCCCCGCACACAGGCATAGCCCTTATTACGGACGTATTCCATCACCTGGGCACTCTTGGGGCCGCGATCGATCAAATCACCCAGAAAATATAGCTGGTCCTGGGGTGTCAACTGGAGGCTGTCAATCAGCAACATCAACCCATCATAGTGACCATGGATATCACCAATCACGATGCGGCGGGCCGCAGCAGCAGGGGTAGGAGAATCGGCGGTGGCAGGGAGAGACATATCGTTCATTCAGGCGCTCAACAGGTGCTTACGCTGTGGTGAATTGTAAAAAAACGGCGCGCTCTAGAAGAGATGCATCCCTTGAGACTTGATCGCCATGATGTACCAAGAATGCCCTGCCTGCCATCCCAAATGACGGAAAATCTACGGAAACATCATATAGCCATTCATTGACTTTACAGGGTTTATACAAGGGTATATTCCCCAATCATCCCCTAGGCCCTATCGACTGAGGGCACGAATAAATTCACTGAGTCCGCCCAAAAATCCCCCCTTTGAAGTCTGCTGGCCCGTGGCCTGGGCGATCAGATTTTCCAGTTCTTCAGAGTCGGGTTTGAGAGGGGCCTCCGCGCAGGATTGCCAATCCCCCGCCGATTCCACCCACAATTGCCAGGGGGCAGGATACATGCGGGTCAGGGCCAGGCTTTCATCCAGGGGCCGCAGGTAGTAGCAGGGCTCGATGGTGTTGATGAACCGATCGCGAATTTGACGGGCCGCATAGCCAATCCCAATGATCGCCACATCCTCTAGGCGCGGATTGAGCAAAATTACGGGTCGATCGCCCGCCGCGTTGCAAATCTGTTCCACAGGCCCAATTTCCACGGCCGTGGCGAAACGAAGATGTAGATCTGGTCGTCGTCCTCTACCTGTTCCTCCACCGTCGTCGTCTGACGGGATCCAGCCACATCTAAACTGCCAAATTTGCAGGCCAGCCCCGCCCAATCCCGTTTGGCCCAGGCAGCGGTCCCAGCATCGGTGAAAAAGATTTTCAAGCCCGCGCCATAGGATTCAAAGGCCGCGACAAACTGCCTGGCCACGGGCATTGCTTTGAGTTCAGGGAAGAGCAGTTCTATGGCCACCCGAGGATAACCCGCTTCTAAGGCCGCCAGGGTCGAGGCTTGGGCTTGGACAACTGCATCTTCCAGGCTATTGGGCAATTCGGTCATAGAGATTCCTACATCTAACGCAGCCCTATTGTACAGCGCCTTAAGGCCGCAGGGGTACAAGGGAGGGCGCTGGCAGGGGCACCGTCGGTGGGACAGGATTGGGCGAGGCCGAAGGTAGGGGGGT
>JAAUSA010000128.1 GCA_012031975.1 Alkalinema sp. RU_4_3
ACCCGCCCCTTTTCAGGCTTCTTAAGTCTCACCATGAAAATCCATCCATCTCTTGCTGGTGCGGCACCACTTGAACCCATCCAGACTTGCTGATAAAGGCCGCCACACAGGACCTAGGATCCGGTCATCGATCGACCATTCCCCATGATCCGCCAAAACCGCTCGATCTGCCGCTCGTTCTCCTCGGGATGCAAGGTACAGGTGGCATAGACCATGACGCCGCCAGGTTTGACCCATTGGGCGCTGTTGTGCAAAATTGCCTGCTGGAGGGCCACCAGTTCCGTCACCGACTCCGGGCTCTGCCGCCAGCGCGCATCGGCGTGGCGATTGAGTGTCCCTAGGCCCGAGCAGGGGGCATCGATCAGTAGGCGATCGCACTGGTTCACAAAGGTCGCATCCGTGGCGCTGTCCAGGGTGTGGGGCTGAATGTTGGTAAAGCCCAGGCGATCGCGGTTTTGGGTCAGCTTTTTGAGGCGGGAGGCGGTGCGATCGAGGGCATGGATGGTGCCTTGGTTTTGCATGAGTTCGGCGATGTGGAGGGTTTTGCCGCCGGGGGCCGCGCAGGCGTCGATGATGGTTTCGCCGGGTTGGGGATCGAGCAGGTAGCTGACGAGTTGGGCGCTGCTGTCCTGGACGATCCAATGGCCCTCGATGAAGCCGGGGAGCCGCTGGATGGAGCCGACGCCGTGGGGTAGACGGATGGCGGCGGGGACGTGGGGCAGGGTTTGGGCCTCGATTCCGGCGTTTGTGAAGGCGTTTAGAGCTGATTCAAAGGTCGTCTTGGACAGGTTGACCCGCAGATCGATGCTGGGGGTTTTGTTCATCCATTGGCAGAGTAGGGCTGTGTCTTCGAGGCTGAACTGCGATCGCCATACCTCGACAATCCAGTCGGGGAAACTATGGCGAATCCCGATGATCTGGCTCTCAGAGGCATTTTGGGGGACTGGGATTTCTTCGTCCTTCTGGCGTACGGACTGGCGGAGTAGACCGTTAACGAAGCCGGATAGGCCGGGGAAACCGTTTTGTTTGGCTAGTTCGACAGTCGTGTTGACGGCGGCGGAGTCGGGGATTTGGTCGAGGTGGTGGATTTGGTAGAGGCCAAGTTGGAGGATGAGGCGCAGGTCGGCGGGCTGTTGGTGGGCGGGTTTGCTGGCCAGGGCATCGATGCGGGCGTCTAGGCTGCGCTGGCGGCGGAGGGTGCCGTAGGTGAGTTCGGTGATCAGGCGGCGATCGATCGGGGGAATGTCTTGGTGGAGGACGCGATCGAGGGCCACATCGGCAAAGGCTCCCTTACTGATCTGGCGCAGCGCTTGGAAGGCGACTTGACGGGCGGACTCGGTTACAGCCTGGGGCAGGGATTGGGACACAGGGGGACAAACAACGGAAAGAACATTGGGTATCATAACAGTATCTGTTTAGGCCATCTATGATTCAGCCTGTTTACATCCTAATTCCCGTTCACAATCGTCGATCGATTACCCTCGCCTGCCTGACACATTTGGCAAAACTCGGGGACCTCGATCGCTATCACATCGTAGTGATTGACGATGGTTCGACCGATGGCACCAAAGAAGCGATCGCCCAGGCGTTTCCTTCTGTCGAAATAGTTTTGGGCGATGGCAACCTCTGGTGGACAGGCGGCATCTGCCTGGGCATGGAATATGCGATCGCCCAAGGCGCAGAATATATTCTCTGGATGAATGATGACACGCTGCCCTTAGCCGGGACGATCGATCGCCTCCTGACCTTTTGCCGTGAACATCCCAAAACCATCACCACGGCCCAATGCTACAGCGACGAAACTTTGCGATCGTTCACCTATGGCGGTCAGATCAAGCGGGGGGTTGGCGTGGGTTTGATTCAAACTGGGCCGGGCGAAACCAAGGTCTGCGACTGCATGAGCGGCAATCTGGTTTGTTTTCCGCGATCGGTGGTCGAAACCATTGGCTACCCGGAGAAACATCGGATGCCCCACTACACGGCGGATATTGTCTATACCTGGGAGGCAAAAAAGGCGGGGTTTGGATTAACCGTGCTGGGGGATGCGATCGCCCTCTGTGAATTCAACCCCGACACCGAAGGCGGCTGGTCCACGAGTACAAAGCCGATGCTCGATCGCTGGCGACAGTTGCGATCGCCCAAGTCTTCCCTCTATCCCTCGTCCTATTGGCGCTATTGCCAGAGTTTCTTCGGGGGCTGGGCCTATCTTTTATTCCCCTATGCCTACGGGAAGTTATTGCTGTTTACAATCATGCGGTTTTTATTACCCTTGTCGATTATGCGGCAGCTAAAAACATGGAAAATGCAGGCGTTTGGATAAACCTATGAAATTCACAATAGTTACCCCTTCCTACAATACAGGTAAATATATCGAACGTACCATTCAGAGCGTTCTTAGCCAATCAGGCATTGAGTTAGAGTATTTTGTCATCGATAATGAATCCACCGATGAAACGATCGACGTTTTATCCGAATACAGCGATCGCATCCAAGTCCAGAAATATCGCGATCGCGGTCAGTACGATGCGATCAATCGCGGCTGGAGCCAAGGGACGGGTGACGTTTTCGCTTGGTTAAACGCCGATGATGTTTACCTCCCAGATGCATTAAAACAAGTTGCAGATTATTTCACACAAAACCCCGAAGTAATGGCGGTTTACGGAGAGGCAGTCTATATCGATCGCCACGATCAAGTGTTAAAACCTGTGACGAATATTCGGAATTATTCGCGATCGGGTTTGCGATCCCATGATTTTATCACCCAGCCTGCTACGTTCCTGCGCCGGGAAGTGGTGGAAGCCACGGGAGAACTCCAGAATTACCGTTATGCCTTTGATTGGGACTATTGGATTAGGGTGAGCGATCGCTTTGATTTTGTCCGATTGCCCTATGTTTTAGCAGGTTATCGAATTACGGGGGACAATCTCACCACTAATGGAAGTGATAAACGGTTTAAGGAAATTCTAGCGGTGGTTTGGAAGTATGGTGGGCCATATCACATGGCGCATTTGATTTTGCGGCTTTTGGGCAAATATACAAAGCGGCAGGTTGAGATTCCTGCAGTGGAAGTGAACTGATAGGGAAGCCCCTCAAATCCCCAATTCTGGAGCACTCTCCACAATAACAACGCACGATCGCTAGTTTGTAAACATCCCAGTTTTATGATAGGAACAAGCATCAGGTCAGGGTGAGCGATAGGCTTGATCTTACGATCGCGGCTCTCCTAAATCAAACAAGTAAAATGTAGATTCTTCATCCAAATAGTAGCGGGCATCTTTCTTGGTGGGATAGTTCTTTTGCTGGACGATCGGATATTTCTGACGCAATTCTTGAATCAAACGCTCAACCTTCGCCAAATAGGGCGGCTGGAACGAATGGCTCATGGATTCAGAATAGAACAGACCCAAATAGCGTTTACCATTTTGATGTTCGCGATCGATCCTCTGCAACGTACTAGCAACAATATCCCCATCCCAAATCCTAGCGTAACCATTGGGCTGGTGAAGCTCTGGATTCTGCCACTTGGGAAACCCGTGGAAACTAGCCTGACGCAATGCCGAATCCGTGGACGATTGAAACTTCTGATAGAAGCCCAGGGTAATTCCCAACACATCGGGCACCGCCAAATATAGCATCTCCCTTGGGCTTGCTGAATACACACCCTGCTGTAGGTCCTGCATTAAAGGTCGCGCAGAGGTTTTTTCAACCCCAATATAGCTGACTGTATTGACAAGAGAGGAGGCAAACAAAAGGAAACCCAAGCTTCCCAGCAGCATCTGTTTAAGATTGCGTCTGGGCAGAAAACCACCCAGGCAATCCCCCAGAATCGCTGAAAAGCCCAGCAGACAATGCCCTAGCACAACAGAAGCGATCGGCACCACAAAAAACATATAGCGATCGCCCATAGACAGCGCCGCTTCCATGACCGCCAGCAAAAATACAGAAGCCGACAGAATCGTTAATTCAAAGTTCCAGGGGACTAAAGCCGTCGTTTTGTTCTTTTTCGCTAGTCTTCGATCTCGAAGGATCAGCACCGCAGCCATGAACAATCCAAGCATATATAACTTGGTCGGAAATCCTGGATTGATTGGATAAATCAGATTATAGATCACTCGAATAGGCCGCCCAGCAAGTTCAATTGTTCGTCCCCAAGGCGCACGCCCGTATAGCTAAATCCCCCAGCAATCTCACCTAGAAAAACCTGGAGCCAAGGTGCGTAGAGTCCGACAATCGCAATCCCAGCGATCAAGAATTTCAGAATTGGAAAGGACGATCGCCCGTCCCGAGAGCGATCCTTCAGCCACAGCACCAAGGTGATCACACCCAAACTCAGGGCGAACAAACAGCCCGGCGTATGGAAGTATAGGAGGCCAGTCATTGCCAAAATAAAGGCGATCCAATCTGGCTTCCGCTCACCCCCATGGCGAAAAATACGACAATATAACGCGATGCATAGACAAGCCAACAATGCCGCTGGCGTGAAAGAACGCACTTCCTGGGCAAAAAATATCGCAGGTTGGGAAAAGGCAGTCATTGCGGCGGCAATCAGACCAACTTTTTTAGAGCTGACCATGCGCCCCAGCCGATAGCTGGCGAAGATCAATCCGATCCCCATCATCAATGATGGCAGCTTTGCCATCACGTCTTGATGCCCAAACCATCGCAGCCAAGGCAGCATCATTAGGAAGAAGCCAGGGGGCGTAAATTCATAGATAGAAATATTATGTAAAATCTGGGCGATCGTCTCCCCCTGCAAATCAAAAAATACAGCCGCCTCATCTCGCCAAATCCCAATAAATATCAAAGGCAAACGCAACAATACGCCTGTAAATAGAATTCCCAGGAGAGTAATATGCTCCGCCGATACAATATATTTGCTAAATATGCTAGAATAAGGGTAATAAAAGGCAATCTTCATGGATTTACAACGGTAGAGCAAGCTCTTCGGATTGGGCGCTGTCTAGGCGTACATAAATCGATCTTACGGTTAAAAAAGCTGTGACCTTAGGAAAAAATAATAACTTTAAGCCTCTATCATTAAATCTTCACGGGAAATCCCATGGACTCAATCCCTACTTCCCAAGATCGAACAGATAAAACGTAAATTCCTCGGTCAACTCATGGCGCCGTACCTTTTTCGCGGCATATTGTCGCTGGACTAGAATTGGATAATTTTGCTTTAGCCGATCGACCATCATTTCTACCTTTTCACGGCATTGGGGCTGTAGCAATTGACTAATCGAGGGCGAATAGAGCAGGCCTAAATAGCGATCGCCCCCCTGGGAAATCTTTTGCAATGTCTCTTCCACCGCCTGGGGATTCATCCAAGCCTTGTAATATTCCTTCGGAGCATGGAGCTCTGGATGATCCCAATGGGGAAAACCCTGGAAGGAAATGTTCCGCACGGCAGATTGCTTGGCCTGGCTCTGGTAATAGCTGGCCGTAATGCCCAAGACATCTGGCACAGCCAAGTAGGTCGTCGATTCGATAGCAGGATAGATCCGCCGATCGAGATCCGCCATCAACGGCCTGACGCCACTCTTATCGCGCCCCACACAGGTAAAGATGGACCCCACAGCTAACAAGAGCAACAACCCACCCACCAGTCCCAACCGGGACTGCACGCGCCATGCCCCCCCGCCCAAACGCCAAATTTTGAGGTGCCGAAGTCTTGCCACCAGCCACAGCAGCCCCTGGGACAGCAGGAGCCAACCGATCGGCGTCATTAAAAACATATAGCGGCCCCCCATGGCCAGCGCCCCTTCGATCGCCGCCATCAGCACCAAGGTGCCCAGCAATAGCATCAAGCCAAGACCGCCCGCCACTGGCCGCTCCGATGGCACCGTTGTCTTCAGCGCAAAAATCCCCACCGCCAGAATCAAAGCCCCACTCCCCCAAAGATTTGTCGGCAGGCCCGGTGTCATAGCATAGAAAATATTCATCACAGCCTGCCATGGCCGCGCCGAAAGCGCCAACACACTATTCCAAGGATGTCCACCAATATAGCTCAGCCCATCTTGCATCTGACTAAAGAACACCATCAACCAAGGCCCATAGAGCCCCACCACCACCACCGCCGCCATCACAAACTTACCGATCGCCAAGGATCTTTCCCGCCGCCGCTGATAGAGCCAAGCCGCGATCGTCACAATCCCCAGACTTACCCCAAACAATACCCCGTATATTGCACATACATTGCCCCCACCAAGCTCAGCACCAGGGCCAGCCAATGCCGCAGCCCCCCAGAGACCATCAACCGAACATAAAACACCATGGCCCAGGTCACCAGCAGCGCCACCAACCCATAGGGCCGAATCTCCTGGGAATAAAACACCGTCGGCTGCGCCAGCGTCACAAAGGCCGCCGCCATCAAGCCAATCTTCCTCGAACACACCGTTTCGCCAAGGACATAGACCGCTTGGATCAAGAGCAATCCGATCGCCAGAGCCGGAATCTTCACCACCCAATCATTCGTGCCAAAACAACGAACCCACAGTCCCATTAAGAGAAAAAAGCCCGGTGGACTATTTTCATAGATCAAAATATTGTTAAAAAATTCAGCGATCGTTTCCCCTCGGATATTTAAGATCGTCGCCGCCTCATCCCGCCACAACCCTAAAGAAAGTAGCGGCAACCTCAAAAAAAAACCTACCCCCATCATCACAACCAGGGCATTCCAGCCTTTTACAACCTGCCTGTCCGGCTTTAATCGCTCAGCCCAACTCAACCTCTGCCCACCACTCACCCCAAAAATCGGATCAATGGGCAGCGATCGATCGATCTCTGAGGTAGCTTGAGGCAGGCGACCTGTCTCGCAGTTAGGACTTGAGGATGTTCCCATGGTAGGTACTGACATTACTTTTTATACTGACATCAAGAGCCTTGATTTCTCAACTGAAATCCAAGAAACAGCTCTAAGAAGTATGAAACATGGGAGAACAACGATTATCTCCTTCTTTAAAAAAAATCGTACGTACCTAAAGTATAGGGTTCTCAAGTTGTAAATATTTCGCAATGCCTCCGATCTTCACCAAAACAGCAAAATGATTAGCGGCAGGAATTTATTCAGCACATCCATGGCCGGCCAGGACTCTAAGAAGCATCTTGGTGATCTTTGACGCTATGTCATACAAAATGCCCTCAATCCTTGGGCTGTTCCCATGAATTGAGGGCGATCGATTGCAACTTACCTGCTTCCTGGCCCATTTGTCTAGATAATCAAAGCCCCCCAGACTTCATGACAACTTCATAGAGTATTAGGCCAAGAAACATGCCTAGCGCTTGATGCCATGGGAGCGCACCATCACCTGTTCATAGACCGCTTGGGTTTCATCGGTCATCCGATCGATCGTAAATTCGCGCTCAAACTTGGCCTTGGCTGCAATCCCCATGGAGGTCCGCAATTCTGGGGAAGATAGAACACGATCGAGGGCATTGGCCAAGGCCTCAGGATGACGCGGCGGCACCACAAAGCCCGTGACCCCCTGCTCCACTTCCTCCGGAATCCCATTGACGCTACTGCCGATCACGGGCAACCCAGAACGCATCGCCTCCAAAATACTGATGGGCAGACCCTCATAGTGGGTGCTGAGGATAAACACCTGGGACTGCTGCAAAAGTTCCGGCACATCGCGGCGATCGCCCAAAACGACACGCGATCGCTGATCCCCAATTCCGCCGCCAAGGCTTTGCAGGTTTCCAACGAAGGTCCACTGCCCGCTAGATTCAGATGTAGAGGGTGGTGGTTTAGCCGGGCAATCGCTCTTAACAACGTCGCCTGATCCTTCTGTTCATTAAACCGGGCCACCATGATCATCACCGCAGGTTCAATCCCTGGCGTTGCCTGGGGCACCGTGGTGTTGTAAATCCCGTACCGCACCGTTGCCAGCTTGCGTTTATTCCCGACGCCCAGCTTAAGAGCCTGTTGGCGATCGCTCTCCGACACACAGATAATCTTGGTAGAAATCGTCGCCAGGAGCCGCTCCACCACAAAAGCCACCAACCGCCGCAGCTTCGGCGTCCCCGGCGAAAACCCCCACCCATGGGCCGTAAACACCGTCGGCACCCCACAGCGCCAGCCCGCAATCCGCGCCACCACCCCAGCCTTACTGCTATGGGCATGGATCACCAGGGGATTGAGCCGTCGAATCAGGGCCATGCAGTCCTTGATGCAGGCCAGATCCCCAGTCAGTTTGATATTGCGCGTCAGCCGAGGCAGCAGATGGACCGGAACCCCCAGGGCCTCCACATCCTCCGACAAAGGCCCCCGCAGCCCCACCGCTAAATGCACCTCGTAGCTAGAGCGAAACGCCTTAATCAGATCTAGCACATTCCCCTGGGCACCCCCAATATCGCTCTTGGTAATCACATAGAGCAGCACAGGTTTACCACCGTAGGTAGTGGCAGGAGGTTGGCGATCGCGAATATCTTGCATAGGAATCAATCTAGGCCCCGCCCAGTAATAAAAAATCAACCCTCAACCCCAACCGCCTAATTCGGCATTGGAATATGCGGCGAAGACATCAGCGTCCGCTTCACCGTCGAATTCATCCACCGCAAAAAGTTGGCAATAGACTGCATATGCCCATAGTCATCCACCGTCAACAGCACAAACAACAAACAAACCAGCCGAGAATTCGTCCTGCCATTGAGATTGATCTCAATAAACATCGTGATCCCCAGATCCCCAAAGTGCCCATTCATCAAAGACTCCTTCAAAGACTGCGGCGGAATCCGCAACCAGAAACTGGCGCGATCGAGCGCCCCTCGACTCACTTCCTTTACCTTTCCGTTCCAGGGATTGAACATCAAGGCCTGGTCATTGCAGAGGAAGCCGATCCCCTTGGAGAAAATCGGTGCTGAGAACCAGCGGCTAGAACCAAACTTCCGCGCCAGATTTTTAATGTCGTCCGGATTCATCCGTGAGGCTGCCTCCGTTTCCTCCTGCTGAATGATCGCTGGCAGGTCCTTCGCCTCACGGGACTGATAATCAGCTTCCGCCACAAAACTCACAGCAAAGGTTTCGAGATCGATCGTCGAGTAAGGATGCAGGAGCTGACAATCCGTGCGCCACCAGGTTTGCAGATCCTCGTAGCTCACCTTATATTCATTGGCCCAGCGCGAATCGCTGCGCAAAAACACCACCTGGCTGGCAAAGGGCATGAAGAAGTCCGCCTTCAGAGCCGTGCAGATGCCGTTGAGGTATTCCACATAGTCCTTTTTGTTTTTGACATGCACCCTGGTGCCGTCCTTGACAAAGCTGTTCACCATGCTGGCGGGGGAGTAGCTGCTTAGCACCACCACCTTCTGACAGTTAATCGAATCCCGAATCTCCCGAATCCGCGCCACGATCTTCTTATTCGGCTTGGCATCGTTGAAATTGATAATCAAGGTGGTCGGCGTCTTGATCAACAGAATACTATCGTCGTTCCAGAGCGACAGACTCAGCACTGAGACCTCGTGGTTCAACGGCATCCATTCGCATTCCGCCGTAGTCTTGACGGTGAAGCCCTCATCGCGCAGGAAGCCCGACATGCTGACATCGGGCAGATCGGGGCAAAGATAGGTGGTGTCATGGCCGATCTTGCGGATGCTGGGCACATGCAGGTGATCGGGATGCTCATGGGTCAAATAGGCATACTTGACCTGGGTAATATTCGCCAATTCCTCGGGACTCGGATAATGCTGCAACCACCAGCTACGCCAGTAGGCCGAACCGATCAGCCAGGGATCGGTAATTAATAGCGGTGCGCCTTGGCTATCCGAAAGCAAAAGACTCGCGTGACCCAATGTTTGAATAGAACTTGCCATGATGAACAGATGCCTCAAAGGATAAAAGTGAAATGAATTAATATAGTTGCCTACCGAACCCCGCGATAGAAGCGAATCACTTCCGCCCGCGTGATGGCTCGATCGCTCTTGCGTCCCATAAAGAAGACCGCCGAAGCCGCATCCGAGGTATTACCCTGGGGAATGAGGCGATCGAGCAGCCGCACCCAGAAAAATACTACCGCCAGCAACTCCCCCGCCTTCTTAATGCGAAACAGCCCCGCTGCAAAATGCCGCATGGACCAGAGCAGCGCAGTGCCTGGACCGAGTACCGTTCCCGAATCCACCAGGGCAAAATCCTTAAACAGCCAGCGATGGCCACTTTCGGTAAAGCGGGTAAAGTCGTAGGCCTTTTCATGGACCTGCTGCATAAAGGGCGTCTCAGAATAGACTAGCCCATCATTCTTCAAGACGCGATGAATTTCCGCCACCACCCGCTGGGGCTCCAACACATGTTCTAACACCGCCTGAATCCAGATGCCATCGACGACGCCATCTTTCAGTGGGATGTCGTGGGCATCTGCGACAAAATCCGTATGTTCTGAGGCATAGATATCAAAGCTGACCACCGTCACATCGGCATCGCCGTACAGCGCCTCGGAGCCTGACCCCACGGCACCGCCACCGACAATTAGTAGGGTGGGTTTGGGATTGTGCTGCTTGAGTTCAGTTAAAAACCGCGTCACATTCTGCCGGGTACGGTGGCTGGTACCCCAGATCACACGTTTGACGAGTTTGGCGATCGGCGATCGCTTGCGATCGAGCAGGGACCCACTTTCTAACTGCTCAAAGGCATCTGGCGTACAGACGCTCGCTGCAAAATCAATCAGAACGGGCTGTCCATCCACTTGGAGAAAGGGCTCTGTGTAATAGGTACAACTGGCCTCAGAACAATGGAGCTGCCCCGAGGCCAGCTCGCGCAACGCAGATTGAGGATGACAGGGACAACTTAGCAAAGCTTGCCATCCCCAAGAATGTCTATCTGAAACCCTTTTTTCCTTCACAGTAGCAGTCATTACAGGCCCTCTAAGGATCATCGAATAGATAGCGGCAGGTCTAGACCGCCGTGCGATAAAGATTTAGGTATTCCTGAACAATCCGACCCATATCAAAGTCAGCGGCCCGCACCTGGGCCTTATGTCCCATTTCTTGACGCAACGGGTAGTCCATTAGGAGCGATCGTAGTTTTGCCGCGATGTCGGTTTCGGAATTGGGGTTGACTAGGACGCCGCAGCCGGACTGGGGAGTGACGGCTTCGCGAGCTTCGGGAATGTCGCTGACTACCACAGGCAGCCCCGCCGCCATGGCCTCGACCATCGCTAGACTTAAGCCTTCCCAATGGGAGGCCAATAGAAACACATCCCCTTTATTGAGCAGTTCCGGAATGTCGTTGCGGAAGCCCAGGAACTTCACCTTGTCCTCCAATTTTAGCTCCGCCACCATATTGCGCAGGGATTCCTCTAGCTCCCCGGTGCCCAAGATCCAATATTCAAAGGGCACATCCTGAAGATGGGCTAGGGCTTTGATGGTGGTTTCGTAGTTCTTTTGGTGGGTGAGACGGCCCACCGACACGATGATCGGCTTGTTGCGATCGGGGCGATCGGCCGTACCCAATGCATACTGATGGTAATCTACGCCATTTTGAATCACCACCAACTTCTCACGGGTCTGGGGCATCCAGTTCACCATGTTGTCTAGGGTATGGCCGCTGACGCAGGTAATCTTGTCATAGAACTGATAGAACCAATTGTCCACGGGCTTGCCCCAGAACTTGTCGCGGCGGTGGGTGAAGCTACCCTGCTCCGTGGTGATCAGGCTCGCCTTGAGACCGAGGGCCTTGGCCGCGATCGGCATAAAAAACTGCGAGGGAAAGAGCTGGGCATGGATGATGTCAAAGTCCTTCCATTCAGGCCGCCGCAAAAGCGGTAGAGCTTTGGCAGCACCAAGGGATGGTAGGGGGAATCGAAGCCTAGGCTATAGGTATTGGGCAGGGCATCATAGGTCGGCCCCATCAGGGCCAGGGCATGACTCTCTACACCATTTTTTAAATAGGATTCATGGAGATACAGGACCGTCTTTTCGGCACCGCCCGCAACAAAGGCGTTGACCACATGCAAAACTTTCATGATGAAACTGCTACCTTGACTATAAAATTCAGCTGTCGGTAATATTTCTAGAACCCTGGCTGGACAATTTGTTTGTCTGGACAATTCGCTTGTCTATACCAATAAGGAAAACACCATAGATATTAATACCCATAGCCATTACAGTACAGGAACTGGCCTGGGGTTTCAAGCAGGTTCACAAACGCTTTAAAGAAGATGCCGATTTCTTGCTCGAAACATAACGTCCGGCGAAGACAATTGCGCTATAGGCAAAGAACATGTTCCAGGACAGAATGCGCAGGCGCGTGTTGCCCCCGATACTGTCACTAAACAGACCAATCAAACCCACAAGTACAACACTGAAAATCAGCAGGATATAGGGAACGCTTTGGCCTTCGCGATCGGCAACTTTGCGGCGAGCTTTGCCAAGCGGCACCAGCAATACTAGACTCATGGCTAGGGCAAAGAGTGCCTCTGGAAGAGCGATAACCTGAATGGGCGATTTGACCTGCCAGGGAAAGGGACCGAACATGGCGGTCAACACACTGAAGCCATAGGTCTGAAAGAAGGAGATCGGATTGCTATAGTCGATGGTAATATCCGCCGCACTGCCCCCCGTGGAATAGCCATTTTTCCTAAACTCCGAGACCTTTTCCACATCTAGCCAGGGGGCAATATAGTTGGAGGCAAAGAAGCCGAGGCCCGCAAAATAGGGCAACACCCCCACCACCAGGAGCACCACCACCAGCACCGCGATCTTGCGGCTAATCTTGGTTTTCCAGACAAAGAGTAAATAGATCAGCCAGCTACCAACCAGGGCAATCAGCGTATAGGGTCGGAAGGCTACCACCCCCAGCATGGTCAAAAACCAGCCCGATAGGTTCCAGGTTTTTCTGCCCTTGCCCCGCAGAATCAAAATGGCCAAGTACAGGTTGATGGTCCCGGCAAAGATCAAAAATGGATCTTTAATCATCTGGACCGCATAGAAAATCTGGGAAGGGTAGAGGGCTAGCAATGCCCCCGTCACATTTCCGGCCCAGCGGGTTTGACGGCGATCGAGCCCAGAGGACTCCCCCACTTCCTTGACGATCAAGACCGTCACAAAGATCGCCACCACATTGAACATCATGTTGACCAGCTTGGCCGCCAAAATGCTCGGCCCCGTCAACTGGAACAGCACCGCCAAAAACATCGGGTACAGGTTAATAGTATAGCCCGTGTCGTAGCCCAGACCCATCTGTTCCGCCAGGTCCCAGTAGAGGATGTCATCACCATAGTTAGACATCGGCACAAAGCCCTTGAAGCCCACCTGCAAGGAATAATTGTGGATCAATAACCCCAAAATCAGTCGGATCAACAGCGCTATCGAGGCCCACTGCAGTGCTGGCTTATAGAACATGGCGTCTAATTTCCCTATTGATTGGCCGATCGCAGCCAGAAGTGGCCCACCCGGATATAGCCCATATGCAAAAAGACCCGCCGCACTAGGGGAATCGGCCAATCCGAGGGATCATCGGTATAGCGATCGATCACCAAGGGATGCTGGGCTATAACCGAGCACCACTTCTTCTGGGAGAGGAAGCAGACCCCCACGCCAGCGGTGTTAGCACCCATTTTTTGGGTGAATTTAGCGAGCAGCTTGGAGGAGGTCAGCTCAAAAATCAGATGACTGGGTAGGCGATCGAGCCAGATCCCGTCATACATATTCTCGAAGATCGAAATCCGACCCCGCGCACTCAAGAGTGGAATCACTTCCCCAATGGTTTTGGAGATATTCTGGCAGGTTTGGCCATAGCTATCGCTGACTAAATGGTGAAGCAACCAGTTAAAGCAAATAATGTCGTAGGTTTGACCCGATTGCTGGTGGAGATCCGCCACGGAGGCATTGATCATCTGTTTACGGGGGTTGGGCTTGTTGCGATCGAGCAAAATCTGGGCATTGTCGAGGACCGTACCCTGGGCCTTGGGATAGGCCGCTAGCAAGCGATCGGCGAACTGACCATTGCCGCCGCCCACATCTAGGAATGTGAAATTACCATCGGGGAAACTGCGATCGATCTGGGCGCTGACAATTTTCCAACGGGCCTCATTGACATATTCGGTATCAAAACTTTCGAGCTGCGTATCATCGAGCTGTTTAAGGGTGGCCATATAGGTAGTTCTGAATTAATGAAGTTTTACTTAAGAGTGGGGGACTGTCGATGGGAAAAAGTTTCCCATCGACGATGCACGCCATCGCGCGAAGGATTTAGGCCTATTCTAATGCAACCTGTCTGTCTAATACCGTACATTACCCAAATCCAGTATCAAAACAGCCATCATGCTGAGACCTCCGACAGCTTACGGATTTTGTTCAGGGCATGGATCAAGATCATCGCCAACCCAATCAATTGAACAGTCTCGTCCACGACCAGCGAGAACACGGCCCCCTGCAATCCCTGGTGCTGGATGAATAGCCAGCTGGTGGCAATTGTCACCAGGGTTCGGAAGGCCGCCAGCACCAAGGAACTGCGGAAATATTGGGCCGCCGCCGCCGCCGAGCCCATCAGGGAAGCCGCGTAATGCAAGCCGCCCCAGAGCATCAGCCGACTGAACAGCAAGGACTGCTCCGCATACTCACTGCTATAGAGCAGGTTTAGTAGGGGTTTGCCGAACAGAACTGCCCCGGCATAACCCATGGCACCCAGGAACAGGGCGATACCCAGCAGTTGGAAGGTCAGCTTCTTAAAGCGTTTGACATCGGCCGAGGCGTAGTAGCGG
>JAAUSA010000129.1 GCA_012031975.1 Alkalinema sp. RU_4_3
TGGGCACGTCCGCCGCCCTCGAGCAGACGGGGGCTGCCGACTGGCGCGCGAGGGCCTGGGCGACGTGCTCGAGGACAATGTCGGCGACGGCGTGCTCGAAGGTGCCTGGGACAGGATCTCCAGCTGGTTCTGAGGATAGAGCATTGACCGACCTGATCTCCAGCTTCGATGCGCTGAAGGCGCAGCTTCACCGCGAGACCCTGCCGTTCCGCGAGGTCGAGGGCGAGCCGGCCGTGACCTTGCCGACCAGGCTCGGCGATGCCGACTCGGTGCTGCACATCCGCTGGGAGCCGACGCCCGGCGTCGTCCAGTTCATCCAGCCTTTGCCGATGACGGTGCCGGTCGATCGGCGCAGCGACGTCGGCGCGCGCTCCACCGGATCAATCTCAAGCTCGCCTTGCTCGGCTTCACCTATGACGGGCCGGCCGGGCACGTCGCCTTTCGCGCCCAGGCGATGATGGCCGGCGGCGAGGGCTTGCCTGCCGGCATGATCGGGCTGATGATCCGCACCTCGATCGAAACCGCCGCCACCCACTGGCCCGGATTGCGCGCGATCGCCGAGAGCTGAGCGCCGCGATCGGCCGCTGGTCACGGAGCGCTGTGATGGCTGACAGCCTTTCCACCTGGAACCGTTTCTCGCACTGGCTCGAAGGCCGGAAGATCGCGCGCGCGCTCAAGCTGCTGCGCCAAAGCGGCGAGCTCGGGCGCATTCTCGAGCGATCGCCTTACACCTGCCAGCCCCCCGGCAGCCTCCAGGGCGACGACTGGTTCCACGTGCGCCCGCGCGACTCTGACCGGCTGGGCGACATCGTGTTTTCCAGCCTGGACGAGAACCGCGCTCTCTGGTGGATCGTCCAGCACCACCGGGATGTACCCGGGTCCCGAGCTGACGGCGAGCGCCCCCGCGCGGCTCTACAATCTCGCCCCGCGCAAGGGCACGATCGCGATCGCTCCGACAGCAATAGCGCCGTCGCCAGGGGACCACACATCCCGAGGCAATGGCCAAAACTGCCTAGAAACCCGAGCAATCCGATCAGCATCAAATCCACCATCCAGCATTTCTCCAGGAATCAATCCGATTCCATACTAAATCGAAGCTCCTATGATTCCCCCGGAAGAAAAATGGGAAACCTGACAACAGAGTGCCCGGCACACCCTTTATAGGTTTTGCGTTTTATGAATCGGATCGCCACGATCGTTATACGCCACTGGAAACCCCTGATTGCGTGGAATATCATCTTGATCCTGCTGGCCGCCGGAGTCCTCCACCGCAGCAAACCCGCCTGGACCGCCAAGAGCGCCCTCATCCTCTCGGCCAATAACAAAAACCTCAACGCCAACCTCGGCAAACTCGGCAACGTCAGCGATGGCGAAACCTTCTTCAGCCAGCAGGTCAATCCCCTGATGGTGCTGTCCTCGATTCTGACCAGCGACGACACCATGGAACAGTTGCGAGCGATCGATCCTGAAAAAGATCGCTTCCCCCGCCTCGAATCCTACAAAGGCCTTTTTAAGGTCAAGCCCGAAGAAACCTCGACAATCGTCTCCGTCTCCGTCACAGGCCGCGAAGCCACCCTGGCCAAAACCCGTGCCGACAATTTCATTCAAATCTTCCAGCAGCGCCTCAACCAATTGCGCCAGGATGACGCCGCCCAGCGATCGAACTTCATCGTCAAGGAGCTAACCCAGGCCAAAGCCAATCTCCTCCAAGCCCAGATCCAACTCTCCCAATTCAAACAGGCCACGGGCCTCGTCAACAGCGAAGAACAGACCAAGCACCTCGTCGGCACCATCAATGCCCTCACCGCAGTCCAAGCCGAGGCCCAGGCAAAGGCCTCGGCCAATCAGGCCCAGATGGAGGCCCTGGGCGATCGCCTCCAGATGTCGCCCGAGCAAGCCATGGGGACGCTCCGGCTGAACGAGCGCCCGGACTACCAATACGCCCGCCAAAAACTCGCCGAAACCGAAACGGCCCTCTCTAAGGCTGAGGCCCTCTACGCCCAGGGCACACCGGAGATCGAATCCCTCCGGGACGAACGCCAAAAAATTCAATCGCAAATTGCCCAATACAGCCAAGGTGCGGCGGCCCAAGGCCCCGGCATCAACCCCGGCACCGGGGTCAACATCGGCCAGCTCCTACAGCAAATGATCGTCGCCGAAAGCAGCACCAACGCCAGCAACCAACAGGCCACGGCCCTCCAGACCCAAATCAATCAGCTCCAAGGCAAGCTCCAACGGCTGCCCATCCAGCAGGCCAAGCTCCTCGAACTCCAGCGCCAGTACGACATCGCCGAAGGCGTCCACAACGGCCTCGTCGCCAAGGTCCAGGAAACCCGCGTCAATACCTTTAGCAATTACCCCAGCGTCCAGGTCCTCGATCCACCCAAGGTCGATTCCAAACCCACGGGCTCCAAAAAAATCCCGATCATCATGGGCACCGTCCTCGCCTGTAGTTTTGGATCCGTGGCGCTGCTGCTGCTGCTCGAAGGCCGCAACCCGCTGCTGAGCCCCAGTGACGTCCAGCGCAGCGAAATGCCCATCCTGGGCAACCTGCCCCTGATTCGCCTGCAATGGGGTACCGTTTCCTCCCTCGTCGAACCCTCCGTGGAATTCCAGCGCCTAGCCTCCGCCGTGAGTTTACTGCCCCTGGCCAAGCGGCAGATTTTGATTACGAGCGCGATCGCCACCGAAGGCAAAACCACAGTTACACTCGGTCTAGCCCAGGCCCTCGTCAGCCTTGGCTTCCACGTACTCGTGGTGGATGGCGATTTCAGAAGCAAGCCCAGCCCCCAGGGCATCCTCAGCCAGCGCCTGGGCATCAGCCTCCCCCCCAAGGTCTCCAGCCTACCCGTCCCCGTCAAACCCGGCCTGGATTTCCTCAACTTCAACCTGCCCCAGCTCGCGGTGATGGAATTCATCGCCCAAGGGGATCTTGAAGTCGCCCTGACCAAACTCCAGCAGGACCATCGCTACGACTACGTTTTGATCGACAGTGCCCCCGTCTGCAGCAGCAGCGAAACCGCCCTCCTCGCCGCCACCATCAAGTCTCTCCTATGGGTCGTCCGTCCGGGTTTGAGTCAGCGCTTTCCCCTACAAAAGGCCACCACCCAGCTCGCGCGCCATGGCGTGCAGTGGCTCGGCATGATCATTAATGGCACCGAAGGCGGCATGGACAAGATAGCCTACAAAAAACATAAAAATCAGCAGAATTCCGCAGAGAATGCCTCAATAAACTAAATATCGCGAACACAAACTAATATATCTCCGCAGTAGGCCTGACGCATTTTGTGAAATCGACCTTACAACAGCTCCGATAATGCCGTAAATCTTCGGGTGAAGGGATTCAGTGATCTGGGTATTAGTAGAGTATGGGACGAACATCCCACTGTTTGCTGCGCCAGTTCCTTGTCACTAACCTACCCGTAATTACTGATGTTCGGCTTTATAAAGTTAGGCTCTACTCCAGAATCGTCATTGACCGATCATCACGCCATCCCCCAACCGGGTCAGGATTCAGCGCGCCCCCATCCCCCCTCGCGTAGTCCTGCGGAACCCTCCGATCGCGGCAATCTCTGTGTCTATCTACTCGGCCGCCGCATCACCCTGATGAACACCAGCGCCCTAGTCAACACCATCCACAACGCCTGCCGCCAAAACCGCCGTATCACCGTCGCCAACTACAATATTCACGCCTTCAATCTCTCCCTCCATCTGCCCTGGTTCCAGCATTTTCTCCAGCAGGCTGAAATCGCCCACTGCGATGGACGTGGCATTTTGACGGCCCTGCGCTGGTTGAATATGGAGACCGCCAAGGACGATCGCGTCTCCTACAGTGACTTGATGCCCAAGCTGCTCGATCGCGCCAACCAGGAAAGTTGGTCGGTATTTTTACTCGGCACTAAGCCAGATCACTTAGCACTCGCCTTAACGAATCTGCGCCAGCAATATCCCAACGCCACCTTTAATGGTCACCATGGCTATTTCCAGATCGATAGCGCCCTAGAGAACGCCGCGATCGTCGATCAAATCAATCAAGCCCGGCCCCAGTTGCTAATTGTCGGCATGGGCATGCCGATTCAAGAACGCTGGATTAGCGACCACCGCGATCAGCTCCATACCAATGCCATTCTGCCAGGGGGGGCGGTGATCGATCGCTTTGCTGGCGTCGTCAGTGACTGTCCTAAGTGGCTATCGGACAACAGTTTGGAATGGTGCTACCGCTTTGCCCAGGAGCCCAGACGCCTGGCCACCCGATACCTGCTGGGCAACCCGGCCTTTTTACTGCAAATTGCCCTAGCCAAGTTCCAATCAGTGGCGGGCATGGGCAATCAAATCCTCTGGCACCACCCGGTCACAGAGGCAGAAATCCTCGCCGCTGCCCTTCCCTAAAAACTGTCTCCTCGGGACCCAAACGGATTGGGGAATGTCTGATGGAATTAGGACTCATCTCCGCCGAGGATATGCAGTCGGCCCTACAGGAGCACCGTCTAACGGGAACTCGCCTCGGAACAGTGCTCGCCGATCGCGGCCTTGTCAGCCAACAGACCATCGAACGCCTAGTGGAGGAGTTTTTAATCCAAACGGGAGGGATTTCCCCCGACCTCGGTCGCCATGTGGATTTACTGGCAGAAACACTGGTGGCCTTGAATTCACCCTAGGGAATTTTAAGGGAAAGGCATTGAATGATCTGTTTTTAACTGTGGGGAGAGGCAAGGCGTGACACAAACAACTGTAATGGGGAATCCACATCCGCCTAGGGCTGTCAAAGTCAGCGTGGTCGTCCCCGCCTATAATATTGCGGGTTATTTAACAGCGACTTTGCGATCGCTCACCACCCAAACCTACGATAATTTTGAAGTCCTGATCGTAGACGACGGTTCCACGGACAAGACAGCCCAGGTCGCCCACGCTTTTGCGGCCAATTACGAAAACTTCCACCTGCTGAGGAAGCCCAACGGTGGTTTGTCATCGGCGAGAAACTTCGGTATTGCGGCGGCAAAGGGGGAATATATTGCCCTGCTTGATGGCGATGACCTCTATCGCCCGGAAAAATTAGCGCGCCATGTGGCTATCTTGGATCGCAAACCCGAAATTGGCTTAGTCTACAGTGCCTCCCAGGCCCTGCGCGATGACGGCGGCCGCACCTGGTTTTACCTCAGCGGTAAACCTGTGGCAGAGGATCCCTTGGAGGCGCTGCTGTACAAAAACTTTGTGGGCCATGGATCGAATGCGATGTTTCGGCGCAGTTTAGTCGCCCAGGTCGGTGGGTTTGATGAGCGCTTGGTGAGTGTGGAGGATTTGGATTTTTGGCTGCGGATCGCCGAGACGGGGGAATGGGAGTTTTACCGGGATCGCCGGGTCCTCTGTGACTACCGAGTGCGTCCGGCGGGGCTTTCCTACAATACCCAGCAGATGCAGAAGACCCATGAACTGGTGATTGGTCGGGTGGCCGATCGTCACCCCGAACGCACAGCTAAGATCATGCCCCGCGCCTATGCCTATATGTATCGCTATTTAGCACGCCTGGCCATGACCACGGGCGACGGGGACAGGGCCAAAACCTATCTCGACCGGGCCTGGCAGAGTGATTCTAGTATTTTTTGGCGGGATGGGCGATCGATGACCACACTCCTATCGGTCAAATGTGCTCCCTTGGCAAAACAGCTAATTGCCCAATCCCTGGGTAGCACCGCCGCTTTGGCGAAGAAGTAAGGAGGTACCCCATGAATCATTCAAACTCGACTAATTCCAAACGGGAATGGACCTACCATACGCTCTGGATGATGGGGAGCCATGGTTTAAAGCTGGTATTGCAGGCGGTCTATTTTATTGTGGTGGCGCGGAAACTGGGCGCGGCGGAGTACGGTACGTTTATTGCCGCCAGCGCCGTGGCGGAGGTAGTTTCGCCCTTTAGTACCTTAGGCATTGGCAATCTGATGGTGAAGAATGTGGCGCGCGATCGGACTCTCTTCTCCCTCTACTGGGGCAATGCGCTGGTGACGAATTTGATTGCTGGGACAGGGTTGATTTTGGGATTGATGGCGATCGCGCCGTTGTTTTTACCCAGCAGTATTTCGCCGCTGTTGCTGGGGTTGGCGGCGGTGAATAGTTTGATTTTCTCACGCATACTGGATTTGGCTCGGATGGCCTATCAGTCGGTGTCACGGTTCGATCGTACCGCCCAGATGAATTTACTGCCCCATATGCTGCGGGCCGGGGCGGCATTGCTGATGGTTTCGTTGTTTCCTGACCCGAATGCCCTGGACTGGATGACCATGGGTCTCCTCTGCCTTGGCAGCGCATCGATTGCTTCCCTGGTGGTGATCCACCGAGAAATCGGCCCCGCAAAACCCAATTTACCAAAACTCTACCCGGAGCTGAAGCAAGGCAGCTATTTTGCCGTGGGACTGTCTGCGCAATCGATCTACAACGACATTGACAAAACCATGCTGGCCAGCCTCGCCAGCGTCCAAGCCACGGGCCTCTATGCGGCGGCCTATCGCCTGATCGAGGTGGCCTTTGTGCCGATGCGATCGCTCCTGGATGCCTCCTACACAAGGTTTTTCAAGGCGGGCAAAACGGGGGTACAGGGCACCTGGCTGGTGGCCAGAAAACTCCTGCCGATGATGGGGGGCTATGGATTAGTGGCGGCGCTGGGGCTGTACTTCTGTGCGCCTGTAGTGCCCTGGGTACTCGGTCCAGAATACCAGATGGCCGTGCCTGCGTTGCAATGGTTGGCGCCCATTGTGCTGCTGAAGGGATTGCATTACATCGCGGCGGATACCCTGACGGGGGCTGATTTGCAGGGCTATCGCAGCCTGACCCAAATCGGCGTCGCATTGTTGAATATTGTGTTGAATATTGGGTTGATTCCCCGCTATGGCTGGCAGGGAGCGGTGATCGCAAGTTTAGCCTCCGATGGGCTATTAATGGTGCTGCTATGGCTGTTTGTGGCATTACATTATGGGCGATCGACCGTCGCCCTGGAATCCTAGGAGAAATCGTCATGCAAGTTTTGGCCCTACCCGCGTTTCGAACTCGGCAGGAAAACCCCTATAATTGGCTGCTCTATGCGGCAATCCAAGATGTCGGCGTCAATGTCCAGGAATTCACGTTTTCCAAACTCTTTCAGCAGCATTACAACATTTGGCATCTGCACTGGCCAGAAATGCCGTTGAATCGCCGCAATCCCTTTAAGGTATTTGCACTGCTAGCCTTCTTTGTCCTCCAAGTGCTGCTGGCCAAACTGCGGGGCACCAAAATCATCTGGACGGTCCACAATCTCAAGGCCCATGAGGGCTACCATCCGCAGCTAGAAGCTTGGTTTTGGTCGGGATTTACGCGGCAGTTGGATGGGTTTATTAGTTTGAGCCAAACGGGACTGGAGGCGGCCCGAGCCCGGTTTCCCCACCTGCGCAAAAAACCGGGCTTTGTGATTCCCCATAGCCACTACAGGGGCGAATATCCCTGTCAGATTTCTCGATCAGAGGCCCGCCAGGAATTGGGGCTCAACCCCGACGAAAAAGTGCTGCTGTTCTTCGGGCGGATTCGGGATTATAAAAATGTGCCGCAGTTGATCGACACCTTTCGGGCCACACCGGGGGATTGCCTCCGGCTGGTGATCGCGGGCCGCCCGGAAGCCAGTACCCTCGACCTGCTCCACACCCTCGCCCAGACTGATCCGCGCATTCAGCTCCACCTGGAATTTATCCACAGCGATCGCACCCAAATCTTCTTCCAAGCGGCGGATTTGGTCGTCCTGCCCTACCGGGAAATCCTCAATTCCGGCAGCGCCCTACTGGCCCTTTCCTTCAATTGCCCTGTCCTGGTCCCCAATCGCGGTTCCATGGGCGAATTGCAGGATTTTGTCGGCGGTGATTGGGTCCAGACCTTCTCGGAATTGACCCCGGAGGTCTTGATCGATGCCCTGGCGGGCAGTCAGGCCGCCGTGGGCCATGCGCCCCTAGAATCCTTTGAGGGCAGCCGAATTGCGGCCCTTACCTTAGATGCCTACCGATCGCTCCTTCTACCCCGATAATCTCCCTATGCCACTGATTTCCGTTGTCATTCCCACATTCAATCGCCCGGATTTGTTAACGCGCGCCATCGAATCCGCCCTGGCCCAAACCCTGGGTGATATCGAAGTCTTGGTGATCATCAACGGGCCGGACGAGCAGACACGATCGGCTGTGCAACATCTCAACGACGATCGCCTCCAGATCCTGCAAATTCCCGAATCCGGCGCATCCCTGGCCCGCATGGCTGGCGTCCGAGCCGCGACGAGTGATTGGATCGCCTTCCTCGATGACGACGATAGCTGGATGCCCGAAAAACTGGCATTACAATGGCAAATGGCTCAATCGAGTACTGCAATTTGGCCGATCGTTACCTCAAAACTGATCGCCCGTACCCCCAAGGGCGACTTCGTGCGGCCCCGGCGGTTTCCACGGGAGCAGGAGCCGATCGCCGAATATCTCCTGGGCCGCAATAGTTTTTTCCAAGGCGAGGGCTTGATCCAAACCTCCACGATTCTGGCGCCCAAGGCTTTGCTGGAACAGGTGCCGTTTCGTCAAATTCCCAAACACCAGGACTGGGATTGGTTAATCCGGGCCATGGAGGTGCCGGGGGCAGCGATCGCCTTTGTGCCGGAAGTCTTGGCCGTTTGGCATTTAGAGGAGGGGCGATCGAGCGTCAGCACCGTCCAGAACTGGCAGAATTCCCTGCAATGGGCGCGGGACAATCGCGATCGCCTCAGCCGCCGTGCTTACGGGTCGTTTTTACTGCTGTCCGTAGGTGCCCAAACGGCGGCCCAGGGATCGCGGGAGATGTTTTGGCCGCTATTGTGGGAGGCCGTGCGGCTGGGACGGCCCAAACAGATTGAGTTTCTGCTCTACCTGGGCCTGTGGGGCATCCCCATGGAGCAACGGCGAGCGATCAGGGCATTCTTAACCAAGAAGCGATCTGCGAATGAACAACCAGCTTAATGGGCAACACCCTGCGAAATTGGCTCAACTTCTCGCCCAGTGACGAACTGGGTGAACTTTCCCATGCGGAATGGGTAGTCTATTGGTCCGTTGTTTTGATTCCGCTATGGTGGCTCCTGGGGATTCAAACCCTGCTGTTTTCGCTGCTACCCTTCTATTTGTTTGTGCGGGGGATTGACCTCGATCGCATTCTCTCCCAGCGCCTTCCCCTCTGCATTTGGATGTGGATGGGCTGGTGTGTCTATGTTTTGACCCTGGCGTTACTCGCCTTGGCGGATATGGGATTGCCCCTGGGGAAATTGTTTCCGACATTGATTACGTTTTTGAAGGGCTACTTCTTAATTTTTGCCTGCTTGATCACGCCCTTTTGGCATCGCATCAGGATGAAAGTCCTCGTGCGGGCGGTCTGCTGGATGGCCTTTAGCTATGTGATCACCGTGGGGATTCAGGTCATTTGCCTCTACGGCCATCTGTGGAAAGCGCCGATCTATCCGCCCCTCGCCAAACTGATTCCGGGCGACAAACTCAGTCTGATGATCAAGCCTGCGGTGTTTCAAAAGTTTTTTGGCGTGATGTTGCCCCGGACTTCAATCTACATGGCGGACCCCCCAATCCCAGGGGTTTGCGGCATTCTCTGCTATTTCATCTGCCGCAATGAAGCCAACCGTCGCATTCAAGTCCTCGGCGTCTTTGGCAGCATTGCCGCATTGATTGTCAGCCAGAGTCGGCTCGCCTGGGTTTGTTTTCCGGGGGCGATTTTGGTGGTGTCGGTGTTTTGGCAATATATTGCGCGGCAGCTTTCGCTCTGGAGCGTCACGGGCATGTCCTTCACCAGCGCCATGCTCGGCATCACGATCAAGGAATTAATCAACAAACCCATGGAAGTCTTCAACGGAGCGCGGGCAGAATCGAGTGCCGATCGCGCCCTCGTCGTCGGCAAAACCCTACTGGCCTGGCAAAAAAGCCTTGGTTCGGCTGGGGCCTCGTCCAGGGTTCCGTCAAATGGTATATCTACGACATCGCCCTGGGTTCATTTTCCAGCTATGCAGCGGTCCTGTATCTCCAGGGCATGGTGGGGTTTGGCATCTTTATCCTGACCTTGCTAGCCACCGTTTGGGACTTTGCACAGTTGGCATTGCAAAAGAATCTAGAGGCGACCAGGGGTTTAGCTGCTCTTCTGGCGCTGTTTTTGCTGCTCGAAGGTTTGCCGATGACCTGGATCTCGGTTTATTTCTGGTATTTCTACCTGTGGCTTGGCATTATTTTGGCGGATGCGGGGGACGAAACACCGATCGCCCCTAAATGGGAACATGTCGTTCCCTACAATTATCCGTAGAGACTTCCTAGGCAAAGTATTCGATTAGTTCTTCTCGCGATCGATGGAGCAGTAATCTTGTGTAGTCCTTGCTACTCAGAGTCATTAGGTTCGGCATGAGGGCTTCTAACTCGGCATCGATCGCGCCATATCTCAGCACCATTAGCTCTTGAATAGCCGATCGGCGTTCCTGCTCAAGACCTTGCTCTAGTCCTTCTTGTCGGCCCTCTTGTCGGCCCTCTTGTCGGCCCTCTTGTCGGCCTTCACGTTTGGTCTGTTTTTCCCATTCTAAGTAGGCTTGTGATAGTGCCATGAGGGTTCGCCGCTCCTCGGTTTCAACTTGGTTGGTTAGCTCTATATTAATACGCCAGGAGACGAGTAGGCTCAGGGCATTGGCGCGTCTTGGATCGCTTTCTCTAAGCAAAATGAGTTCTTCAATGGCGTTCTCCTGTATCCTGCCCTTGGCCATGAGTCTAAGCCAGAGGGTATCTGGGCTGTCGGAGAGTTCATCGAGCGCCACGATAGTCGCCCTAAACCCCCTCCCCAAAGTATAGAAACCTTCACCGAGATCGGGTCGATTGTACCGATGAAGTCTTGGATGAGCCGATCGGAGACTTCAGCCGCCAGGATCCAGAGATGGGGTGGGCTATCCATGGGCATGTGAGGAAATTCCCGTTGGATCGCGCCCCGAATGCTGAAGAGCTTAATCAGACAGGTTTCTACATCATCGTTGGTGAGGGCACTACGGCAGGGTTCGAGGAGAGCAGGACAGTTAACCATGCGGGCCAGAACACCAAGTTCATCGGGGTCAGGGATAGCTCCAGGATGGGGGGCAAAGAAGACATCGATCATCCGTTCTTCGCCGAGGACGGCTAGGTTTGGGATGACGGTGCCGAGGGGAGAGAGGAGTTCCTGGAAGAGTTTTTTATTGAACTGGTCAAAGGGTTTTGTCGTCATATTGAACAAGTTTTCAGCTCGTTTTCAATCCGTTCGATCGCCCTCGATCGCAAAACACCCAAAGACCCCACCACTCTACCCTAATCATCACAACAATGGGCATGACACACCAGTATCGAAGCAGATAGGACTTTCAGCAAGGTTCTTGGATTCAATAGATGAACTTTAGTGTGAATGAATTTAGGGTTGGTAGCCGAGTTTTTTTAGGGCTTGGGTGGCGGACGATCGCACCCATTTATCTTGATCTTTGAGCAGAGGAATCAAACTGGGAATAGCAGATTTGGCCGACTCCCTCATACTTCCAAGTGTAGAAGCCGCACTCGATCGCACCTTAGGGGTTTTATCCTGAAGTAGTGGGATCAACTTGGAAACGGCTGGCTCACCAATTTGCTGGAGCTGATTGAACACGGCCTCATTGTCCCGATTAGCCTCAGCATTTTGGCGTAGCTTTTGAACAAGTTGGTCAACGCCCTCTCGATCCCTAGGCATTAGGCTCGAATCCGATCGATCAACCCATAAAACCCCGTCCAATCATCCTTCTCCGTAATCTCAGCCCAAATCTCCTCAATCACAGGCCGTACAATGACCGTTTGAGGATTCCATGTTTTTAGCCGTTGCTTGATCTGCTCAGCGCTGTCTGCCGGAAACGCCTGTAGAGCCTGATGGTAAAGCGATCGCCACTTCCCAATCATCTCCGCCCCACCGGATTGCAACACCTCAACTGTCGGGAAAATCTGACTGGCATCCGATCGCCAATCTGGTGAAAACTCCGTCGCAAGCTGCGCGAAGAAATCATGGTAGCCAACCTGGGACTCGTTGAGAAACTCCAAGGTTCCGCGTAAAAACTCCCGCGCAAAGGCATCATCCCAATCGCCTGGGAACCCAAGTTTTTGCATCATCAAGGCTCGGTAGTGGAAGGCATATTGCTGGTCATAGGTAGCGATCGCCCCCTCCAGATCCGTCTTCTCCATCGCCATCTTCAACGGTTCCTGCAACAGCTCCAGATTCAACCGACAAATCCCTGGCTGATTCATGTAGCTATAGCGCCCCCCATGGTCAAAATAGGCGGCAGTAAACTTCGGATCGAAGGTCGGAATAAAGGCAAACGGGCCATAGTCAAAGCTCTCCCCCGTGATCGCCATATTGTCCGTATTCAACACCGCATGACAAAACCCCGCCGCCATCCACTGGGCGCATAATTCCGCCACACGTCCGACCAGCTCCGCGTAGAAGCGCGTATAGCGATCGCGCTCCCCCATCAAATGGGGATAGTAGGTCTCCACCGTATGCTCCAGCAGCGTCGCCACCAAATCCCGTCGCCCAAAATAATGCAATCGTTCAAAGGTACCAAATCGAATGTGGGATTCCTGCACCCGCACCATCACCGACGATCGCGTCGGCGACGGCTCATCCCCACGCCACAGCCCTTCCCCCGTTTCAATCAAACTCAAACATTGCGACGTCCGCACCCCCATCCGCTCCAGCATCTCCGCCGCTAAAACTTCTCGAACGCCGCCTTTAAGCGTCAAACGTCCATCCCCGCCCCGTGAATAGGGTGTTCTGCCACTCCCCTTGGTGCCGAGATCGTAGAGCTTACCATCGGGCGATCGCACCTGCCCATACAGAAACCCCCGCCCATCCCCCAAATTCGGGTTATAGCTCCCAAACTGATAGCCATGGTACCGCATCGCCAGCAATTCCTCCCGCCCCGCAAACCTGCCCCAGGCGTTAATCCAATCCTCATCAGTGACAGCGTTTGGGTCCCCGCCCAGTTTCGTGAGGACGCGATCGTTCCGCCATCGCAGGATTGTTTTGGGAAACTCCTCCGCTGCGACCAAATCGCTATAATCATCGCCCAAATTACCAAAGGCGCTTTCGTAGTTGAGATTCAGAATGGGGTTAGACATATTACAAGCAACACAATTGAACTCAAACCAAACAAAAACAACCTGCCCTAAAACGCCTCCTTCCGACAACGCAACGCATAAAACACCTCAGTCCGATCGCGCTTCCCCGTAAAAGCCTGAATCACCGGACTATCCCACCGCAAAAACGGATTCGTCCGCTTCTCCAGATCCAGCATTGTCGGAATCGTCGGCTTTTGGGGTTGTCTCTGCACCTCAGCATACCGCGCCTTAAGTTCCACATTGCCCGGATCAACCGTGATCGCAAACCTCAAATTCGCCTCCGTATACTCATGGGCACACCACACCCGCGTCGCATCGGGCAACTGCCGCAGCCGATCGAGCGCCACCACCGACTGTTCCGGCGTCCCCTCCTTCACCCGCCCACACCCGCCAGCAAACAACACATCCCCGCAGAACAGTTCACCCACCCCATTTTCCGGCTCAAAATAATAGGCAATATGGTCCTTCGTATGGCCCGGCAGATCCAAAACCTGAGCCGATCTCCCCCCAAAACTCACCCGATCGCCCTCAGTTAGAAACACCTGCTGCCCCGGAATCCGACCGCGCGATCGCTCCCCCCCATACACCACCAGATCGGGAAATGCCTCCATCAGCTCCCGGTTTCCAGCGGTATGATCGCGATCGTAGTGGGTATTAAAAATCGCCACCAACCTAACATTCAGTCGTTTGAGCTCTGCCAAAACCGGGTAAGCTTCCCCCGGATCGATCACCGCCGCGCTATTCTCCTCCGGGTCATGCAGAAGGAAAATATAGTTATCAAACAGAGCTGGCAGACGGTAAATTTCCATGGAGCCTTCAGCAGAGGTTGCCACCCCCATCTTATCAAATCCCCTGTTACCATTGGCCGATCACGGGCCATACTAGTATCTATTACGGGGCAGCCCCGCATCTATTGAAGCGTTGTTTACTTCACCATGGCTAAGGCATCCCAACAAGCAGAGCGATCGATTCCAGAGTTGATCGAGATCATGCAGTCCACCCGGCAAATGCGGCGATCGGACTACAACCGTGTGATCGATTATCTTCTGTCCGGCCAAAAAATCGCCGATGCCGAACGCAGCCAAATGAGTCGGATCCTCGATGCCCTTAAGCAAGGCAAGGTGCAGCTCGTCGATTAATCTCTATCTCTTTTTTCTTCGCATGATGCCCTCCCCGAAAAAAGTTTCTCTGATCGTCAGTGATCTCTCCGGCGGCGGTGCAGTCCGAGCCTTTCTGCTGGGCCAGGTGCTGCTGGATCTGGGCTACGCGGTCGAAGTCGTCGGTTTCCAATTCGGCCCCAGCCTCTACGCCACGCCCCCCGTCGGCATCCCCGTCTGCGCCATTCCGGGCCAGCATTACCCAGGATTGCTCAAACAAATCCCCAGCCTGCTGAAAAAACTCGACGGCGACATCGAGATTCGCGATCGCGAGCTGGCACCATTCCTCGGCGTCCCGCGTCAAGATGTGCGAGGTCACCTCACCCACCGTG
>JAAUSA010000362.1 GCA_012031975.1 Alkalinema sp. RU_4_3
GGCGATGTTGCGGCAGGTGTTTTATGGGGAAAGTTCAGTCTGTGATCTGGCCCCGGTCTGTGACTTGAATGATAAGGACTTGAAGGCCAGGGCGATCGAGGAGGCGGTTTGTTTTGGGACGGATTGTGTGGTGCCGGAGCAGGCGGAATTTAAGGATGCGAATGCGCGGGAGATCTTTATTGCGTTCTGTTTCTTGGGGTTGATTGTGGCGATCGGTGTCTATCCCCAGTGGGCGACTCAGATGTATGACACCAAAACTGTGGCGCTGAATCAGCAGATGCGGCAGGCCCATGGTCAGGCGTTCCATCCTCTGTTTTCCAATCAGGTTGCCGAGAGTCCGGTATTGCCGCAGGGCTAATCACAGGGTCAGCAGCGAAGTGGATCCAATGCTATAGTGGAGCAGAAGGATTGGGCAAGATACTATGGTTCAGTCGATCGCCGCCAAAGAAGTCACCCTGGCCCAATTGAGAGAGTCATTTGGGTTACAAGTTCTGCGCGATCCACAGTTCTTTACAGAATGGATACAGCCTACTGTTGGCTTGACCTCTGCAGAAGAACAGACCCTCGATCGCGTCAAGCAGAATTTTGAGTCTCTGATGGAAGATCCGCCCATGTTTCGCCAACGATCCCTCATCCTCCGCATGTTAAGCGAGATCAAAGATGCCAGCAAACTTTAGCCATGGGGGTTTGGCACCGCGAACTGGTATTTGGCAAGTAATGTGAAGTCCATGGGGCGATCGCCTTTGCTGTAAGGACTTCTCTAGTATAACCGATCGCGTTCTGGTCTGTCTTGGGGGCGATCGGGCTGGGGAGGAGGAGCGATCGAGGGGCAGTGGAGGGGCGATCGGTTTGTGTGGGTAGAGTGGCTATGGGTTAGTGGGTTCTGGATTTGGTGGATTGTGGGATTGGCTACCTTAGATAATTTATAATATCTGAGGTAGTTTGCTAGGTCTAGCTCTATGGTGAACATTTCGCTGACATCGGCATCTGAGGTGCTTCTGCAACAGTTGGTTGAGGGGAGTGGGGCTGATCCATCTGTTGTGATTGAGCAGGCTTTGCGGTATTTTTGCGATCGCCAGATGACGGATTTGGATACGACGGATGGATTTCTATCGTTGTCGGAGCGGGAGATTTTGGAGGAGAATGAGCAGCGTTGGGCAGCTTTTCAGGAGAATGGGGAGGCTTATGGCCATGATGAGGTGGTGGCGCATTTTGAAGGGTTGATGGGTGCGATCGAGCAATGACGTTCTCTGTAAGTTGGTTGCCCTCGGCTAGATATGATTTGGATCGGCATTTCTATGCGATGAATGATAAGAACCCGATCGCGGCGAGTCGTGTGGTACGGGAGATTTTGTCGGCGGGGGCGAGTTTGGCGATCTTCCCCCATAGGGGCCGTGTGGTTAGGGATTCACAGCGGCGGCTGAAGGTTGCTTTTGGGAAGGTTGGATATTTTTTGTACTATCGGGTTGAAGGGTCTCAGGTCTTTATTTTGCAGGTGAGTCATGGTCGTGAGGATCGAGACTAACTTAGGTAAGCGATCGCCAGGTTGATTTTCTCCAAGCACGATATCACTACGAGTAAGAGGTTACAACTATGTCAGCTCCAATTCCTTATACTGATGCTCAGGTCAATTTAGGCCAATTGTGCGATCGCGTGGTGATGACAGGTGAGGCGGTGATCATCACGCGGCCTGATGGGAAAAATGTTGCATTGGTGGCGGAGAGTGAGTTGTCGGGTTTAATCGAGACGCTTTATTTGTTGCGATCGCAGCGAATGCGGCTCGCTTAAAGACGTCACTGGAGCGTTCTAAGACGGATGTGATTCAACCGCAAAGTCTTGAGGCGTTATGTGCTCAGTTTGGGTTGACTGATGTTGATGCGGAATCCGATCGGCGATCGGCTTGATCGTTCGACTCAATTCGGGGTGCCGCGATCGGTTTTTGGCTGGAGAGAAGGGGCGATCGAGGTGCTGCAGATGTGGGCTTGGGCTTGGGTAGAGGAGGAGATTAGTGGGAGAGGCGATCGCGTTGTCGTAAGCATTGCTGTTAAGGTGGCCTTCTAGGAGGCTTTAGGGGTTTCTCTGGGGTGAGCGATCGGGCTTTGGATGGTTTATGCGGTGGCTAATTCATATCGCAAGACGACAAACTCTAGTTCATCTAGGGTTGCCATGGCTTCTTCACAACCTTCGGTGTCGGAAAATTCGACGAGATATTTGCTGGGTGTGGCATCTTGCTCATAGATATGCACTATGGTGCCGACGAGGCCGATCGGTAGTTTTTCCAATCGATCGGTCTGTTCGACTAGCGATAAGCGATCGTGGGGAATGTTGGTGACAAGTGCGATGGTATCAAGGAGTTTTGGCTGCATAGTTGGCTATTGTAGCGAATGGGGTTGTAGGGATAAAGTGTGGATCCATCTGTTGTGGTGCCATCGATGCGATTGGGTTGGTTGGCTTGTGCTCTGGGGGCTTCCTTGGGGTAAGCGATCGAGTAGGGAGTGGTTGAATGCGCGATCGGTTTATGGCAATATTTCTGCTGCCCTAGGCACTGTACCATTTGTTTTACGGCTTAGTGGAGGGTATCAACTTGGACAGGAATTATTTGCTTGTTGGATTAGGCTCTCGATGACGGGCAGCTTGGCTCTAGACGCACGATACTCTTCTTCAAAGGC
The DNA here is from genome assembly GCA_012031975.1 of Alkalinema sp. RU_4_3. Classification (GTDB taxonomy): domain Bacteria; phylum Cyanobacteriota; class Cyanobacteriia; order Leptolyngbyales; family Leptolyngbyaceae; genus JAAUSA01. The sequence continues at coordinate 2,670 of JAAUSA010000362.1, forward strand.
ATTATAGTCGCCGCGAGAAATGGAAATATCTTGATTGGCATTAGTGAGGAGGGATTGTACTTTTGCAGAAATTTTATCGCTTTCCAGTTTAGCTTCGTAGGCTGTATTGATTTGGGCATTAGATTCTTGTAGGTGAATGAGTTGTTGATTTAAGGCTCCAAGTGATTGTTGGAGGTCTTCTTCGTGGGGGCGAAGATAACGCATTCTAATATCAGAAGCGGCATCATCACTCCATACGGTACGAGTTTGTTGCTGAAAATCTTGCAGCTTCTGAGGGATTGTAAAATATTTTGTGTCAGAGGTTGATTTATAGGATCTAATGAACTAACACCTGAGACGAAACCCATGCTGAATCTAAGCCCTGAAGTACTCGACCATCTGCTCAAAGACTACAAAGGTCC
>JAAUSA010000130.1 GCA_012031975.1 Alkalinema sp. RU_4_3
CAGCATTGGTTAAAGCTAAGAATCTAGAGTTTTGGGAATTAGCTAGAAAGTAAGCGCTAGTAGAATATGTGGTAAGAGTAGCGTGCTAGCTACCACTAAAGCAGCAAAGGCGGCAATTAAAACGGCACCAGCGGCACAGTCTTTGGCAATTTTGGCTAAGAAGTGATAGGACTGACCTACGGTCAAATCTACAACTGCCTCTAAAGCTGTGTTGAGTAATTCCATTGTTAATACCCCACCCACGGTGAGTCCAATCACGGCTAACTCAACCGATGGTAGATGGAAGTAAATACTTAGTGCCAAAGCAACTGAGCCAACCAGGACATGGATGCGGAAATTTCGCTGAGTCACAAACGCATAGCTTAAACCTGCCCAGGCAAATTTAAAGCTTGCGAAAAGATTGGGAGCTACTTGTAAAGCCTTAGCGCGTCCGTAGAAAATTTTAGCGTTGAACGTCATAGGTGGCTCTAGGCTTGGCTCTTCCAAAGTACTATGACTTAGTTCTGGAGATAGATTAGCTGCAATTGAAAGATTAGATTTCATACGCTCTGGGGTATTAAAATTAGGTTCTTGCACTATTTCTGAGAAACTTGCGATTTCACGGTATTTGGGGTGAACTCTCTAATGTCGATCAGACTTAGCAAAACATCTTGTTGTTCCAACATTCTTTCTAGACTAGGCTCGTCGGGATGATCCCATCCCAATAGATGGAGAACCCCGTGTGCAGCCAGCCAAGCGAGTTCGTATCGATGTGAATGGCCTCGCTCTTGTGCCTGTAACGCAGCCGTAGTTGCAGAAATTACAATATCACCTAAATAAATAGGTTCAACCTCTGAACCTGCTGTATCTGGTGGCAATGCTGGTATATCTGCTTCTAGCGCTGCAAATGCTAAAACATCTGTAGGCCGATCTTGGTGACGGTATTGGGCATTTAGCTTTTGGATCTCATCATCATCAGTTAAACGCAGGGCAATCTCATAGTTAGCATCCTGCTGAAGATGTGTGAGCCATGCCTGAAACCATTGTTGCCAGTTGTGGGCAGTTATGGCATCTAAGTCAGTAATTGTAGGGTTTTGCTCCAGATGAAGGTCGATACTCAAAACTTGAGGCTCCCATACCTGAGGTTTTCTCTAATGTGAAGTATACCCACTAAGAATTTTGTTGTACGCGCTTAGGCCAAAATTACTTAGTGAAATACTGCCGCTAGGCCGATCAGTAGTCCCACCACACCGCAAATGGTTAAACCAAAGTGTAAGAGGGAAGTACTGCCCTTCTTAACCATGTTTTGCATTGCTAGCTTGACGTAACTAGGTTTTGTTTCTGATGACAAAGGTTTACGGCCTTTTGTTGAATTATATTCAGATGCCATAGCAGTTAAGGTAGCGGTTAAGACAATTAAGGTGCTTAACTAAACTTTACCAACAATCGTACCATTTTCAACCTGGAAAATTTGGGCAGAGCTGAGCCATTGGGCATCAAATGAACCTAGATGTGTCGTTGTGATGATAGTTTGCACCCGATCTTGAATGGCGTCAAGTAATTGGTTTTGGCGTTGCAAATCTAACTCGGCCAGCACGTCGTCTAGTAATAGTAAGGGTGTTTCCCCAGTTACGGCCTCAATCAGTTCTAGCTCCGCAAGTTTCAAAGCTAAAACTAGAGTGCGCTGTTGTCCCTGTGAGCCATATTCGCGTGCCGGAGTTTGGTTAATTGTCAGGACTACTTCGTCACGGTGCGGGCCGACTAAGCTAGTACCTTGTTGTTGTTCGGCGATCGCTTTTTGTTGCAGTCTAACTAAAAAAGCTTGCCGGATATCTTCGATCGCATTGGTATCGACAAAGTCAAATTTGGGGGCATAGGTAAGATTTAAATGCTCGCTACCTCCACTGATCGCCTGATGCCAACGATCGGCAATCGGATTCAGGCGCTGTAACAGCCGCGATCGCCTTCGAGCTAGCCGCGTACCTGTTGTGGCTAGTTGCGCATCCCAGAGTGCCATCTGTTCTGGATCGAAACCTACTTTGCCCTGACGAATTGCCTTAAGTAGTGCATTGCGCTGCTTGAGGATCTGCCCATACTGCTGTAACAGATGGGCATAGATCGGCTCCAACTGCACCAAGAGCCCATCCAGCCAATGCCGCCGCATCTCCGGTCCCCCCCGCACCAGGTCCAAGTCCAAACTGGAGAACTGCACCATATTCAGCACCCCCAGGAAATCCAACTGCCGCCGCAGGCCCACCCCATTTAGGGCCACCGATCGCCGCCCATTCCCCCGCAGCACCATGCCCATCTCCAGATTGCCCCGGTCTTCCCGCTTGAGGTTTGCCACCAAGCGAGCCACTTCTTCCCCCTCACGCACAAGATCGCGATCGCGGGACGTCCGATGGGACCGCAGCACCGACAATAGCTCCACCGCCTCCAATAGATTCGACTTGCCCTGGGCATTTTCCCCCAGCAAAATCGTCTTCGACCCAGTGAACTCAATGGACTGCTCGGGATAGTTACGGAAGTGCTGGAGATGGAGGTTTTTAAGGTACATGCGGGGATGGCGATTCCGGTCAAGCCCTCTCTCAAGGCAGACTTAATGGTCTTAGATTATACTGGTAAACCTTCACTTTGCGGCCCTGGACCCAAACCGCTCAAAACTCTCTCTCCAGGAGGATGCTTAAAACAATTACCCTAACTCAGGCAGGATTTTTTGAACCTACAATCTCTACCGCAGGATAGTTTACGACCTATATCGTTTCCGCAATTGCGCTGAACTCATTACCATAGAGGAACTCTGGTGCTAAGCATTAGTTCTTTATGATTAAATGCGCATTGCGCAGGTCATTCCTTCTAGGTTTTGAGTCATGCCGGGTTTTGTTGCAATTACGGTTTACGAAATCATCCAACAGGCCAAATACCAGGGGGCTGATGCCCCAGTTAATGGAAGCCGTGATCGATCAAAAAATCATTGCCGCCGAGGCCCAAGCGGCAGCAATCACCGTGACCCCAGAGGAATTGCAACAGGCCGCCGATCGCCTCCGCCGTCAACACCAATTGTTGGGCGCAGAGGAGACCTTTGTTTGGCTGCTTCTCCATCAGATGAGCATCGAGGATCTCGAAGGGATGGCCCGGTTCACCTGGCTGGCGGACAAGTTGGTTCGGAATTCCCTGGAGAATCTACGGACTATGCCGAGCGGTAGCAGTTGAGAACCTGGTTGGCAGAGATTAAGCGCGATCGGGCGATCGTTGGTCAGCTTGGAATCTCCTTCTCGTCGTCCAACCCTCCGTGGAATCGATCGCCTGCGCCATAGATCGCAAACAGCCTCAATCCAGTCAGCAAATCAACCGAAGGAGTTACCAGAAAATACGGATTTTTAGGTCTTTTGAGGCGCGGTTTGTCGCATTTGTTTTTTGTCTGGGCACAGTATTGGTTAAGAAGAATACGGAGCTTTTTTACCATGAGCCATCAGGGCCAATTCCCCCTCTCAAATCGAGATGTTATTTCTGTTGTAGTCTGCCCTCAGGCTCCCAACCAACTCTACAGCGGCCAAACCCATCGGTTTCAGGACTTGCTGTCTAAGCTAGCTGCAACCATTGGTGTCCAGTCGAGTTATTTGACGGAGAGTGAAATGCTCGGTCTGATCGAGGCCGGAATCCCCTGTGAACTCCTCCAGCCTGGCATGGATTGGCAGGCGGGTCGATTGAAGCTGACGCTTTCCTTTGAAGCGAATGCGGCGGCGACGGGCCAGGCAGAAGCCTCCCAGAGCGCCCCGGCTGCCCCCGAGCCGATCGCCGAAACCCCTGCCGAAACCTCGACTGTGGCTCCTGTAGCAGCAGCAGCAGCAGCAGTGGCAGCGGCGGTGGCAGCACCCTTGGCCATGGCGCGATCGCCACCCCGGAAATGCCCGAAGCCAGCGCGTTCGATCTAGACGAATTCACCGTCGCCATCGACCCGATGGCCGAAGCGGCTCCGGCCCTAGACCTGGATGATTCCATCGCGGCCTTTGTTGATGACGATCAGATGGATGCCGTCGAAGAAGTGACCTTTGTGCGTGCCCCGGAAGCCCCAGGCTTTGAGCCCGAAGCGAATCAGATGGTGGCAGCGGCCCTTGATGATATGGATGGCCTAGATAGCGAACTGGGCCTAGTGGAGAGCGAACTGGATGCTGGGTTTGGGGATATGCCTAGCCTGGATGACACCAACAGCTTTGGGGACGACCACCTAGGCGGGGCGATGGACCTGAGCGGTGAGCCCGACCTGTTTGTCCTCGGTGAGCCGGAAGCCCTGGAGACCGAATTGGCCCAACCCGTGGGTATCGCGGCCCTAGAAGAGGAATTCGATTTTGGTGACTTGGATGCGCCTGAGCATGGCACGATGGTCGAAGTTTCTCGGGAAACCGCTGGGGCAGAGTCCCTTGACGCGGGTCTTGATGCCTTTGACTTTGACAGCGAAAGTGCGGCCATAGAAGCCGGGATGAACGCAGCCCTGGGCTTTGAAGATGATGACCTGGAGATGCCTAGCCTGGGGGCTGCGCCGGTGGCCGACAGCCTGGGGGATGCCTTTGACTTTGGTGATGACCTGGATCTAGGGGCACCGGCTGGGGTGGCAATGTCCCTCGATAGCGACTTTGACCTGGAGATGGACCTGGGTAACCTAGCCATGGATGCGGCCAAGATGGATGCCCTCGATCCCGCTTCCCCCGCCACCCTCTCCCCTGAGGCCAAAGCCGTGAAACCCGTCGATACGGACAGCTTGGATGCCCTGGGGTTTGATGATCTGGACAACCCTTGGGATCTCTCCGATGACCTGGACGCCATGCTCTTGTCCAATGGGCCTCTGTCCTAGGTAAATCCCTGACGAATGCTTAGTAGATGTCTGGGGGGGAGGTGCGATCGCACCTTCCCCCCTTTTCATGGCGTTTTCATCTAAAATTGGTGGAACCAAAATCCCTGTGGTTTGTCCTTACATCCCTCCCCCTGCCAAGATGAGCGACCAGCAGATTAGCCTATTCGACTTGGGCAGCCTAGATGCAGCGCCCCCTTCGACCACCGCCAAAACCACGAGCAAAAAATCAGCCAAGGCTGCTACCCCGGAACCTGCGGTGGCCTTCGACCCAGCCAGCATTCCCACATCGGCCAAGGTGCCGATTCCAGTGGGCACCTACGACTCCATGGAGGCCATGAAGGTCCATTGCGCGGGCTGTCAGCGCTGCGATCTTGGCAGTACCCGCACCAACCCGGTGATCGGACGCGGCAACCCCCAGGCCAAACTGATGATTATCGGTGAAGGCCCAGGGGAAAATGAGGATCTGACAGGACTACCCTTCGTGGGCAAAGCTGGACAGCTCCTCGACAAGATTCTGGACTCCGTGGGCCTGACGGAAGATGACCTGTTCATCTGCAACGTGGTCAAATGCCGTCCCCCCGAGAACCGCAAACCCACCCAACAGGAGATCGATGCCTGTCATCCCTACCTGATGGAGCAGATTCGCCTGGTCGATCCGCCCCTGATTCTACTGGCCGGGGGATCCGCTGTGATCGGCCTGCTGGGCGATAAAACAGGCATCACCAAGATACGCGGCACCTGGCGCGAATGGGAAGGTCGCCAATGTATGCCCGTGTTCCACCCCTCCTACCTGCTGCGCAACCCCTCTAAGGAGAAGGGCAGCCCGAAATGGCTGATGTGGCAGGACATCCAAGAGGTGAAGCGTTGCCTAGAGGCCTTGGACTAGAAATCGCCGCCGCGATCCTCTTCGAGCAGCAGCACCACGGCATAGGCGGCAATCCCTTCTTCGCGACCCACGGCATCCAGCTTCTCATTGGTCGTGGCCTTGACGCCCACCTGGTCCGGATCGACCTTGAGGGCCTTGGCGAGGCGCGATCGCATGGCCGAAATATGGGGTTTGAGCTTGGGTCGTTCGGCGATGACGACGGAATCGACGTTGCCGATGCGCCAGCCGCGATCTCTGAGTAGGCGGTTGACCTCCCGGAGCAGTTCGATGCTGTCGGCCCCTTCCCATTTCGGGTCCGTGGGCGGAAAATAGAGGCCAATGTCTCCGAGGCTCAGGGCGCCCAGCATGGCGTCCATAATTGCATGGGTTAGCACGTCGGCATCGCTATGGCCGAGGAGACCCAGTTCATGGTCGATCTTGATGCCACCGAGGATCAGGCTGCGACCTGGAACCAGTTGATGGATATCATAGCCATTGCCAATGCGGATACTCATGGTAACTGTCTGTATAAGTACATAGGGAGAATAATACCCTGTGTAGATTAGCTTGATGGTGTGGTCTATCGTTACGCGCTCGTTTCGCAGTTACGCTTGCCCGACTATCTGTTTGCTTTATACCTATGCAGCCCTTTGTCGAACCTGTTACGCAGGATTTAGTGTTGATCGGCGGCGGTCACAGCCATAGCATCGCCCTGCGGGCCTTTGGGATGAATCCCCTGGCCGGGGTGCGCGTCACCCTGATTAGTGAGCAAAGCATCACGCCCTATTCGGGGATGTTGCCGGGCTATGTGGCAGGGCAGTATGAGTGGGAGGACTGTCATATTGATCTGCGATCGCTCTGTCAGTTCGCCGAGGCCCAGCTCTATCTGGACCAGGTGGTGGGGTTGGATCTTGATCAGCAGCAGGTGATCTGCGCAAATCGCCCCCCCGTGCATTTTGATCTATTGTCCCTCAATATCGGCAGCAGCCCCAGGATTCCAGCTTTCTTTGGAAGTGAGCATTTCGAGTCAGAATCAGCGGCGGACAGCGTGGTTTCCAACATCGCGGTGAAGCCTGTGGGGGTGTTTCTCGCCTGGTGGGAGGCGCTTTGTATGGAGGTTTCGGCCCATCCGACGCGGTCTGTGACGGTGAGTTTGGTCGGTGGGGGCGCGGGGGGTGTGGAGCTGGCCTTGGCCATGCAGTGGCGGTTGCAGCGGCTGGTGCGGCAGGCTTGGCAGGTGACGATTCATCTGTTTAGCCGATCGCCCCGGTTGCTCCCAAACCATGCTCCCATGGCCCGTCAAGCAATCAAACGGCATCTGCAAAAGCAGGGCATTTCCCTCCACCTGGGGGAAACTGTGCAGCAGTTGACTGCCGAGGGGGTGGTTTGCAATTCAGGCTTGATGGTGCCCTGTGATGGGGTGGTCTGGGTGACGGAGGCCATGGCTCCGGAGTGGCTTCAGGAGAGTGGTTTAAAACTCGATGAGCGGGGGTTTGTGCGGGTGGATCGGCATTTGCGATCGCTCTCCCACAGCCAGGTGTTTGCCGCCGGGGATATTGCGGCGATGGATCGCCCCTGTGCGAAGTCGGGGGTCTACGCGGTACGGCAGGGGATGCCCCTGGCGCGCAACCTAGGAAATGCTCTACAAGGGAAACCCCTCAAACCCTATCGTCCCCAGCCCTGGCATTTGGCGCTGATCGGCACCGGGGATTCGGCGGTGGCCTCCTTCGGGAAGTTGGGGTTTGCAGCGCCTTGGCTTTGGAAGCTGAAGCAGCGGATCGATCGCCAGTTTATGGAGGGGTTTGCCATCCTTGGGGCGGCGACGGAGCAGATGGTTGAGTCCCAGGAGCAGCAGGGTATGCCCCTGCAATGCAGTGGTTGTGGGGCGAAGGTGGGGGGACAGGTGCTCGATCGCGTTCTGACGCGCCTAGCGGGGGGCACCGTGCTGCCGGAGGATGCCGCTGTGGTAGCGGTGCCCCAGGGGCGCTGTCTGCTGCAAACCATCGATTACTTCCCCACCTTGGTGAACGATCCCTATCTGTTTGGTCAGATCGCCGCCCAGCATAGTCTGAGCGATCTGTTCGCCATGGGCGCCACGCCCCATAGTGCCCTCGCCCTGGTCACCCTGCCCTACGGCAGCGCCATGGCCCAGGAGGAAACGCTGTTTCAACTGCTTTCGGGGGCGGTTCAGGTTTTGGGCGAAAGTCACACGGCGCTCCTGGGCGGCCATACCTTAGAAGGCCCGACCCTGGGGTTTGGGCTCACCTGCAATGGCTCGGCCCATCCCCAGCAGATCCTCCGTAAGGGCGGATTGCACCCCGGTGACCTGCTGATTTTGACCAAACCCCTGGGCAGCGGAGTCCTGTTCGCTGCTGAAATGCGGGGCCAGGCGAAACCCCACTGGATTGATGGGGCAATAGAGGTGATGCGGAGATCGAACCTCTGGGCCTCAGGCTGCTTCCTGGCCCATGGCGCCACGGCCTGTACGGACATCACGGGGTTTGGACTCATCGGCCATCTTGTCGAAATGCTCCAGGCTTCCAAGGTGGGCGCGGCCCTCTACTGGGAACGGCTGCCCTGGCTGCTGGGAGCCCAGGAGATCACCCGCCACCAGGGCACCACCAGCTCCCTCCAGGCCCAAAACCGCAGCACCCAGAGCTGGATTGACAACTTGGAGGAAGCGCAGAAACACCCGGACTTCCCGCTGTTGTTTGACCCCCAGACCTCCGGCGGACTGTTGGCCTCGGTGCCCTTCGATCGCGCCGAAGCTTGTCTGAAGGCCCTCCAGGACCAGGGCAATCCGGAAAGTGCGATCATTGGTCGGGTGGTGGCGGCCTCCGAGGGCGTGACTGGCCTTAGGATGGAGAGATGCCAAATCAGTTAGCCATTGACGAATTTCTTGCCCTGGATCTGCCGCTGCTCGACAGTCGCGCTCCAGCGGAATACGCAGCCGGACATATCCCTGGGGCGCTGTCGTTTCCTTTATTCACGAACGAAGAACGGGCTGCCGTGGGGACTTGCTATAAGCAACAGGGGCAGGAGGCGGCGATCGAGCTGGGCCTCGGTTTCGTCGGACCCAAAATGCAGTCGTTGGTCCGGGAGGCGAAACAGCAGTGGCCCGATCGCCAGGTCCGTCTCCACTGCTGGCGCGGCGGCATGCGCAGCAGTAGCCTCGCCTGGCTGCTTGAAACAGCGGGGTTTCAGGTCACCTTGCTTAAAGGCGGCTACAAGTCCTTCCGCACCTGGGTCTTGGCCCAACTGGCAGCCCCCCCGCCCCATCCTCACCCTCGGCGGCATGACGGGCACAGGTAAAACTACGATGCTCTATCGTCTGGCCGAAGCTGGCGAACAGATCCTCGATCTCGAACACCATGCCAACCATCGGGGCAGTAGTTATGGAGCCCTAGGACTGCCGCCCCAGCCCACGGATGAGCAGTTTGGGAACTTGATTGCGATGGCCTGCGCGAAGCTCGATCCGCAGCGCCCGGTTTGGATCGAAGCTGAGAGCCGACGGATTGGGGTTTGCCGGGTGCCCGATGAGCTGTTTGTGCCCATGAGCCGAGCTCCGGTGATCCAGATCGAGCTGTCCCGTCAGGAACGGGTGGAGAATCTGCTGCAGGATTACGGCGCGCAGAATCCCCAGGCACTGATTGAGGCGACCAACCGCCTGACGCGCAAGATTGGTGGACAAAATGCTCAGGTGGCGGTGAGTGCGATCGAGTCCGGGGACCTGGCAACGGCCATTCATATCGTCCTGGACTACTACGACAGGTCCTACCTCTATGACCTCCAACGCCGGAACGTGCCGATTCATTCCCTCAACTTGACAGGTGTTTCGCCCGAAGAGGCCTGCTCAAAATTGCGTCTTCAATCTCAGAATCTCCTGGCCCTTCTGTAACGCGATGTTAATTTTATTAAAAGCCTCTTCCGTATTAGGGATCACTTCCCTATACTAAGGACTCACCCAAGCGATTCCACCCAGGTTATACCACCTGTAGGCAGTGAAGCTACCGATGCTTTTGCCGGGAATCGCACAAAGTAAGGATTCGCAATCTGTGGTCAATGGGGCCACTGGGCAACTGCGGGGCCTACGAATCGTCTAAAGGTTTGTGTTCTACTCACAATATTTTGCTGGGAGGCAAGGGTTATGACATTGTCACAAGGTCACAGCCAGCAGGGATCAAGTATCTTTGCATTGGTTAAGAGCATTTTGATTTGGACATTTGCACTGACTGTTTGCATGGTGGTCATCGGCTTCCCGATGCTGCTCCTGGTGGTGGCCCTGGCCTCTTTGATGGCGGTGGCGCTCCATGCGATCATGCCAGTTGGTGCGGTTCTGTTGATCGCAGTCGGCTTTGTTGGTATTCATGCCGTTGGTATTCTTCTGGCCTCGACCTATTTGACCCTGCGCGGTATTCATCCCCAGGATGTGGACTGGCTGCGTTGGCTCCATGGGCAGGAAAACCCTGGTAATGAGGCGGTCTATGCGGCTTGCCCGTTGACCTGCGGGATTGAAAACTAGGTTTTTGAAAGTTTCAGCGCCATCGACCGTTACTCGCAAATTTCGGTAGAGATGGTCCCCTTGACCCAGCCCTTGGCTGGGTTTTTTGTTGGGAATATGTAGTTTAGATTTTTCCGCCGTTTGTATGCGGTCACTCAGCGAATGTGAACCTACAATAGGAATCGACTGTAACTTTGCGTAATGTATTGTAAACAATATGAACTCAATCTCACCCGTGCCCGTTTGTATTATTGCGGGGACCCGTCCGGAAGCGATCAAGATGGCTCCGGTGATTCAGGCTTTTCAGAAGTCGCCGTTGTTTAAGACCCAGGTAATTTTGACGGGGCAGCACCGGGAGATGGTTGATCAGGTGATGGCCTTTTTCAATCTGAAGGCGGATTACGATCTGGCGATCATGCAGCCCAAGCAAACCCTGACGGACATCACCTGTCTGGCCGTCCGGGGCCTGGAGGAACTGTTTGTCAAGCTCCAGCCGAAGATGGTTTTGGTCCAGGGGGATACGACGACGGCCTTTGCGGCGGCTTTGGCGGCGTTTTACCAGCAGATTCCGGTGGGCCATGTGGAGGCAGGTCTTCGCACGTCGGATATTTACAATCCCTTCCCAGAGGAAGCGAACCGTCGGTTGATCTCGCAGATTGCCCAGCTTCACTTTGCCCCGACGACGCTCTCGGCGGAGAATGTCGAAAAGTCCGGGGTGGTGGGTGAAATTCACTTGACCGGGAACACCGTGATCGATGCATTGCTGAAAGTGGCGGCGAGCAATCCCCCCTGCGAGATTCCGGATCTGGACTGGGACAAGCACCGGGTGATTCTCTCCACGGTCCACCGCCGCGAAAACTGGGGCGAACCGCTCTCGGATATTATTACGGGGTTCCAGAAAATCCTAGATAGCCATCCTGACACGGCCTTGGTCCTACCGATGCATCGCAATCCGACGGTGCGCGATCCACTACAGGCAGCCCTAGGATCCCATCCTCGGGTGTTTTGACCGAACCCTTGGACTACACGGAGCTAATCGGCGCAATGAAGCGCTGTACCCTGATCATGACCGATTCCGGCGGGATCCAGGAAGAGGCCCCAAGCCTCGCCAAACCCGTCCTAATTTTGCGCGAAACCACCGAGCGGCCTGAGGCTGTGATGGCGGGGACTGCTAAATTGATTGGGACTGATAGCGTGCGGATCTATGATGAGGCGACGGAATTGTTAACCAATCCGGAGTCCTATCAGAAGATGGCCAATGCGGCGAGTCCCTTCGGGGATGGGCAGGCGAGCGATCGCATTGTCGATCTCTGCGCCAAATACTTAAAGATCGCGTAGTTTATTTCTCCCCCAAATCATGGCCAACCTCAGCCTCTGCATGATCGTCAAGAACGAAGTGGAAAATCTACCGCGTTGTTTGGCGAGCGTAAGGGGGCTGGTGGATGAGATGATCGTGCTCGACACAGGTTCAACGGATGGGACAGTAGAACTGGCCCGTTCGCTCGGTGCCCAGGTCGAGCATTTTGCTTGGTGCGATGATTTTTCCCAGGCACGCAATGTGGCCTTGGAGTATGTAACGGGCGATTGGGTGCTGGTCCTTGACGCCGATGAGGTGTGGCGATCGCAGGCCACGGTAGATATTCGATTGCTGATCGATCGCCCCGAAGTCTTAGTCATCAACCTGATCCGCCAGGAAATCGGCGCAGTCCAATCGCCCTATTCCCTAGTTTCGCGGTTGTTCCGCCGTCACGAAGGCATTTACTTCCAGCGTCCCTACCATGCCATGATCGACGACAGCGTAGAGGTTTTGCTCAAAACCGAACCCAACTGGCAAATCCTCCAATTGGAAACCTGCGCGATCGATCACTATGGCTATACCCTCGAAGCCATCCAATCCCAGGGGAAACATGCCAAGGCCCGCAAAATGATGGAGGGGTTTCTCGCCAAGCACCCAGACGATCCCTACGTTTGCAGCAAACTTGGCGCACTCTATATTGAAATGGGCGAAATCGATCGCGGTATCAATTTATTAAATCAAGGTTTGCAGGCTAAAAACATCGATCCAAATACAACCTATGAATTGCATTACCACCTGGCTGAAACCTATCAAAAACAACAGCAACTCCAACAGTCGTTCGACCATTATCAAACGGCGATCGCCCAACCTATTTTCCCCCAACTCAAACTCGGTGCCCTGAATAATCTCGCGACGCTTCTGCAGGATAATAATCAGCTAGCTGAAGCAGAAGTCCTCTACAAGGAGGTTTTGGCGATCGATCCGAATTTAGCGATCGCCCATTACAACCTAGGTATTCTGTATCGATCGCAGAATAATTTCGTCGGTGCGATCGAGCATTACGAGATTGCGATCGGCCTTACTCCAGACAATCCCAACCTCCACCAAAATCTAGGGGTGGTCTTGATGAAGGTGGGGCAGGTGCCTGAGAGTCTGGAGGCTTTTGGGAGGGCGATCGTTTTGCATGGGGGCAGCGAGGAGGGGGAGCGATTGCGGCAGACTTTGGGGGAAATGGGATTTGCGATCGACCCTATAGCTACTGATATGCAATGAAGACAGGGGCTCAAATAGACCAGTCTTCGATGATGAGTCCCGGAACTTTTTCAAAATCGCGACGGTTTCTGGTGATGGGGATGCCTTGTTCAGCGATCGTTATGGAGGCGATTCTTAGGTTTGCAAAATGATGGCGGGTTGTTGACGAACCTGTTGGATACGCTGACACTTGAGGGTGCGATCGTTCGTAAAGGCTGAGGTGGTCAGTGTCGAGGATGTAGCGGGTCATAATGGTGCGATCGTTTCGGTGTCAAGCTCTTGGCGGTAGGCGGCCATTTCGGCGGTGAAGTCATCAAAGGTGGGATCTTCTGCAAAGAGACCCATATGTTTGATCCAGGGATCGGCTTGGGGCGTTTCGAGATCGATCGTCACCAGTTCACCTTGGGTGAGTTGGTGCTCCAGGGCTGAGCGATCGGAACTCAAAAATGAAATCGATGGTGAACTGAAAACTCGCTTAGAGAAATATGGCATCAGAATTGATGACGTTTCGCTGGTCAATATTGCTTTCTCTCCTGAGTTTGCCAAATCGATCGAGGCGAAGCAAATCGCCGAACAGGAAGCAAAGAAAGCTGACTATGTAGCCCAGAAGGCAATTAAAGAAGCTGAGGCAGAGGTAAACCGCGCGAAGGGTAATGCTGAAGCCCAGCGTTTACAAAGGGAAACGCTGACGCCTGCCCTGCTCCAAAAACAGGCTATTGAGAAGTGGGATGGTCAATTTCCTACCGTGATGACTGGAGAAGGCAGTCTGCCGATGATCAACATTGCCCCTAACTCGATTAGTCGATCGCGATAGGAAAGGTTCCCCGTGACAACCCATAATAAGTTGAACCAGTTTCTCTTAGAGGAGGTATCCTGGTTGAGTATTGCTACGCTTAGAATTCAGCTAAATCCTATGTCTTTCCTTCAAATTGTTGGTGATAAAAAGCAGATTAATAAAGCTCCTGCTTTCTGTGCTATTCAACAGAGCATGCCACAGGAGGATAGACTCTTCACGCAGCTTGATGAAAGCTCTGTATATTCATTTGCAGACTCGTCAATGGATTGTGAAGCCGCGAGGCATCAGCTATTATGCGGCCTCGACCAGTATGAATGAACCCGATCGAAAAGCCCTCAGAACCGTTGCAACTCATTCAATCACGACAGTCCATAGCTTACCTCAAGCAGCGGTTGATGAAGTTTTTACCGTAAACTCGATATCAGATGTGGAAAACATGTTTCAGCAAGTTTGTCATACCTGAATCAGTTGGTTAGGATCTTCAGCCATGCAATTTAGATTTGGGCTTTGATCGCTAATCCGATTGCCTGTGCTAATAGAGGTGGAACGGCATTCCCAATCTGACGACCCGCGCTTACCAATGTAACTTTCTTCCTTCCGACGCATTTAAAGTACCATTCTAGAGGGAAACTTTGGATCGCTGCCATCTCTATCGTATTGAGTCCTCGATCGTAAATGGGATGAATATATTTTCCCTTTGTTGGGTTGTAGGCGGCTGTTCTGATTGTTACAGAAGGCTCATTCAGTCTTAGCCGACCAAAGGTATCTTGCCCTTGATGTTTGCCTGTTTTCCAACAATTGGGCAACATATGCTGCGGCAGAACTTTGAAATTTTCCCCTGGCTTGATTAATTTCATCCGCTCAGTAATTACTTCGGCTCTACCGGATCTCCCGTGAGTCTTGTCCATATCTAGTGTCATAGGTTCCTTGGTGCAGGCAATTATGTGATGATAGAAGTCTCTGCAGCCAATCAGATCTTATGAACAACAACATTCAGATTCC
>JAAUSA010000131.1 GCA_012031975.1 Alkalinema sp. RU_4_3
GCGGCTTACCTGGTAGCCGCCGCCTTCGCGTTTCTGGTAGCCACCGCCTTCACGGTTGCCCTGGTAGCCGCCGCCTTCGCGTTTCTGGTAGCCACCGCCTTCGCTGCTGCCCCGATAGCCGCCGCCTTCGCCGCCCTCACTCGATCGAGCCTTAGGCTTACCCCCAAACTTCTTGGCCCCTCCGCCCGATCCAGCTTTAAAGGCCTTTTTGAAAGCACCCTTGGGTGCGCGACCGTCGTTTCCTTTTTTCTTCATGACCATGGGTACTAACTCAAATAACCGAGCTAAGAGGGGACAACAAAGGAACCTGAGGTTGCTGCTAGGCGGCCCCCAAGTTCCTATCTAAAACAAAAATGTTGTAAAACTGAGCAATTAAAAGGTGAAAACTAAAACAAGTGAATCACTTAATAGGAATCTAAAGCTCTAACGCTAACTGCCCCAGCAGATCATTGAGGCGATCGCTGTCCGTTAGGTAAAGATAGCCGATCAATGCCTCCAATCCCGTGGCCTTTTGATAAATTGCAGGATCGGCCCGCTTGGACTTGGGGGTGGCATTTCTAGCGCGGCGGATCAGATCCAATTCAGCCTCGCTGAGCTGGGGGATTAGGTCATCTAGGTACTTTGCTTGGCGTTCCGCCCGAACATTGGCCACGACTTGACGGTGGTAGGCGTCGGGACGCTTCGGGGGCAACAGGAGACTGCGTCTCATCCATAGTTCAAACACGCTATCGCCCAGGTAGGCCAAGGCCCCTGGGGACAACCGCGAAACCATACTGAGGTCGATCGCTTCGGGATGATCCAATATTACATCCTTGATGGCGCGATCTAAGGTCCTGTCCAATCTAGGCTCCCATGGTACATAATCCGCAATTTCCTTGGTCAGAACATTACCTCTGAGACAAGAAACCGCTACCTAGATCTCCCTAGATAGCGATTTTCCCGTAGCGTAGCTTCAGACGAAATGGCAACAAACGAAGAGAATGCTAAACATTGACCTTCGCATTGGCGATCGCATCCTCCACTGAAAGTTGCAAGGCCAGGAACTGCTCCAGGCGCACCAGCTTCACAGTCTGGGTAACCCGAGGATTGGTGACAATCTGGAGGGTCCCTTCAATGGCTTTAGCGGCTTTAGCAAGTTTCACTAGGGCACCGAGACCCGAGCTATCGACAAAGTCAATCTTCGAGAGGTCTAGAATCACGTTCTTCGGCCCCTCTTCGATGCACTTGTTCAAAACCTTGCTGAAAGTGGCTTCTGAAAAGGCATCCAGAAGTCCGGTGAGGCGAAAAAGTTGATAATTATCCTTGACTTCGCGAGTGCCTCTCAAGCTGACGGTCAAGTTCAGTTGCTCAGGAATGGCCGCCTCCTAGCTGTCTTCTGTCCAATAACAATGATCTCGTAACCATAATTTGCCTCGTAACCAAACCAACGGTGCCTGAGGAAAAACTTCCTGCCACACCATATAGTGATCTAAAATCGTAACCCTTGGCACTGGGGGTGCCGCTCGAATTGCCTATGCAGTTATAAGCAACCCGACGAACCAGTATACACGGGTTTATCAAAAATGTTTGACGGATTCCCGGTCTATTATCTTGTTGGCCAAGGATTAAACCTGACGGAATCATGATGCCCAATCTGGGGACAGATTGCAACATGGATTTACCCCCCAGGGCCTAAGCGCGATGCTGGGCCATGGCGGCGACAAATTGGCCAAACAGATAGTCCGCATCATGGGGGCCGGGACTGGCCTCCGGATGATACTGGACAGAAAACATCGGCAGGGTCCGGTGGCGCAGCCCAGCAACGGTTTTGTCGTTGAGGTTGAGGTGGGTGACATCTACGGTCCCCTCGGGAAGGGAAGCGAGATTGACGGCGAACCCATGGTTTTGGCTGGTGATTTCGATCTGCTGGCTGAGGCCAGCGGGATGGTTGAGGCCCCGATGGCCGAATTTGAGCTTGAAGGTGTCGCAGCCCATGGAGAGGCCGAGGATTTGGTGGCCCATGCAGATGCCGAAGATGGGGCGATCGGCGGCCAATAGGTCCTGGGTGGTGGTGATGCCTTCTGTCACGGCAGCGGGGTCCCCTGGGCCGTTGCTCAGGAAGATGCCGTCGGGATTATGGGCAAGGATTTCTGCTGCTGGGGTGTTGGCGGGGACAACGATGACTTTGCAGCCATGGCTGGCCAAGCGATGGAGAATGTTGCGTTTGATGCCAAAGTCGAGGGCGACAACCGTGAAGGGGCGATCGGGAACCACCCGATTTTCCTGAAACTCCCATTCAGGAAGCGTAGGCTCCTGCCATTCGTAGGTGCAGGCGGTGGTAATTTCCTTGACCAGGTTGAGGCCATCCATAGATGGGGCCGCTTGGACCTGCTTGAGGAGAACGTCTGGATCCAGGATTTCGGTGGAGATGGCCCCGTTCATGGCGCCACTCGATCGGAGGCGGCGGGTTAGGGCGCGGGTGTCGATGCCGTAGATGCCGACGACGTTGTGCTGGGTCAGGTAGTCGGGGAGGGAGCCTTGCGATCGCCAGTTGCTGGGTTTGGCGCAGATGTTGCGGGCGATGGCCCCTCGGACGTGGGGGCGGCTGGATTCTTCGTCGAGGGCATTGATGCCTGTGTTGCCCAGTTCGGGGCAGGTGAAGGTGACGATTTGACCGAGGTAGCTGGGGTCGGTCAGGACCTCCTGGTAGCCCGTCATGCCTGTATTAAAGACGACCTCTCCAATCGTGGTGCCCGTCGCACCGAAGGAAAACCCATGATAGGCAGTGCCATCGGCTAACAAGAGTAGGGCGGGCTGGGCGGTGGAAAGAGGCATAGATTTTGTTGCCGCGTGATGTAGATTTGTGAGACCGCCGGATATTATCGCATTAAGGATGGTGTCTGTTGTGGGCAGTTCTCCGGAAATAAGTGGGTATCTTTTGAAGTAGTACTTTATTCATTCTTGTTGCTCGGCTGATATGGGAATTTCTATGCGTTTGGCGGTAATGGGTGGGTTGGTGCTGATCGGCGCGGGGGGCTGTAGTTTGCCGTCTGGGAAGGTGGAGGTGGAGGCGAGTCCCAAGGCAACGCCAAAGCCCAAGACCGCCGCTAAGGCTGAGGGCAAAGCTGAGGGCAAAACGGCGGCAAAACCTAAGGATTCAGTGGCTAAGCCCAAGGCTGCCGCTAAAACTGCGGCAAAACCGAAGGCGGCGGGCAAGACGCCACCGCCGGGGAGCGATAATGGCGAGACCTATCGTCAGGCCCTCGATCGTGCCGATAGCGCCCGCAGCATCAGCCAGTCGGCCCAAAATCCTGAGGATTGGGAATTGACGGCGAATCGCTGGGAGCAGGCCCTAGATTTGCTCGATGAGGTGCCAGCCCAGGATCCCAATCGTAAGTATGTGACCCAGAAGCGTGCAGAGTTTAATCACGGCTTGGCGGTGGCGCAGGCCAAGATTGAGGGCAGTAAGGTGCCTGTGTGGGTGGAGCCTGTGGTTTGGGCGGATAAGGCGATCGATAAGGGGCCGAAGCTGGAGGGCGCCAAGGATCAGCGGACCTATCGGGTGCCGATCAAGTACCGTCGCAATCGGATTCCTGTGGTGGATGTGACGTTTAATGGCAAGTATGTGTTTGAGATGATGGTGGATACGGGGGCCAGTGGGACGATGATTACGCCGGAGATTATGAAGGCGATCAAGGGGAAGGATTTGGGTACGGCGAAGATCGGGACGGCGGCGGGACAGGCCCAGGTGGATGTGAGTGTGGTGAATTCGATCACCCTGGGGGGGAATTCAATCTATGACGTGCCCGTGACGATCGGGCCGATGGGGCTCTTGGGCCATGATTTCTTCAAGGACTGTGATATTACGATCCGGCGGGATGTGGTGGAGTTTGAGCAATGCTCGACTTAGGTCCTATAGCTCTGTCTTGAGATTGATGCTGGAAGCTGAGTAGAACTGTCATACTGAAGTGGAGTTGAGCAAGGGAGCATTGAGTAATGATTTCTACATCTTCTGAGCGAGCTATGGGTAAAGTTTTGACAAGTTTGACAGTGACCAATCGGATCGATCAGGCTAGGGCTAAAGCAGGCGATCTGGCGGACGATCAAGTGCGATCGATCCATCTGGAGAATGTGCTGGTGGACAGTGGGGCGACGACGCTTTGTCTGCCGCAGGGGGCGATCGAGCAGTTGGGCTTAGAGTTACTCAAGGAGGTTGATGTTTCGACGGCCTCGGGGGTGAGTAAGGCGCGGGTGTTTCAGGATGCGAAGATTACGGTCTGTGGACGGGAGGGGACCTTTGAATGCCTGGAGTTGCCGGGGGGGCGGGATGCGCTGATTGGAGTGATTCCGCTGGAGGCCTTGGGGCTGGAGCTGGATTTGCAGCGGCAGAGTCTGCGGGTGTTGCCGACGGAGTCTTGGGATACTTATTTGACGATTATGTAGGGTTGGGATCGATCGGTGGGATGGATTGTGGGGTGATCGATCGGTGGCATAGGTTGAGGGCGCGGGATACGCGCCCCTACCAATCCGTGGTGGGGATTGGGTTTGCGGGGTTAGGGTGGGTCGAGATCGATCGCAATTTCTCTCTTTGTAAAGGGGAGTTCTTCGTTGATGGCGGAGATCTCTTGGGCTTCCATGTCGTTGACCTGGCCGATGTAGGTCTGGAAGAGTTGGGCGAAGCGGGGGTTGTAGAAGCGGTGGAGGGAACGGTTGGGGGTTGCGGGGAAACCGCGTCGCTTTTTGTGCTGGCCGCCCGCGCCGGGGTCGAAGCTCTGGATGCCGTTTTGGATTGCCCAATCGATGGGCTGGTAGTAGCAGGCCTCAAAGTGGAGACAGTCGATTTCCTTGCGGCAGCCCCAGTAGCGTCCGTAGAGACGATCGCCCTTGGTCAGACAGAAGGATAACCCCATGGGATCGGACTCTCCCTCGAAGTAGGCAGCGAAGATGACGATGCGATGGCGGAAGCTGTCGTGGAGCTGGAGGAAAAATTCTTCGGTCAGGTATTTACTGCCCCACCAGCCAAATTTGTCGCAGGTGTCGGCGTAGAAGGCATAGACCTGGGCCAAGGCTTCACGGGTGACGGCGTCGCCTGTGAGGGTTTTGAAACTCAGTCCGGCCTGGGCAATGGCCTTGCGTTCCCGCTTGATATTGCGGCGTTGGTTGGCATTGAAGGAGGCGAGGTAGTCATCAAAGGTTTTGTACCCGGCGTTGGACCAGATGTAGCTGTGGTGGAGCCAGGCGCGCCAGCCCAGGGCCTCCATCTCCGCCTGCCAGTCAGGATTGACGTATAAGAAACTACAGCCAGAAATCCGGTTTTGGCGGCAGAACTGGTCGATCGCCTCCGCCAGAATCTGGGTGATCAGGGCGCGATCTTCCTGGGGATCGATCAGGAACTGGTAGCCCTCGGCGGGGGTGAAGGGGGACATGCCGAGGAGTTTTGGATAGTAGTTAATCCCCATGCGATCGGCCAGTTCTGCCCATTGCTGGTCAAACACGAATTCACCGTAGCTATGGCCCTTGATATAGAGGGGTGCGGCGGCGACTAGACGGCCCGATCGCCAGAGGGTGAGATGGTTGGGCAGCCAGCCGGATTTGGCCGTGGTGCTATGGGATGTACCCATGGTGTTGAGCCAGTCCCACTCGAAGAAGGGGGTTTTGAGGGGTTTGGCCATGGCATCCCATTGATCCTGGGAGAGGTCCTGAATTTGCTGAGTCCAGAGGAGTTGGTATTCAGAGGGCTGCATGGCGACTTAGAAAGGGCGGACCGTTTTCCCTAGGTTAATGGGAAATCAAGGAATTTGGAACTGGGCTTTGAAACCACCGCTAAACCCAGCCTTTGAGGCGATAGATCACCATACCGATGTATTCCTTCATGGCCAGGCTGCTACGGTGCAGTTGTTCTGCCTCAGGCAGCAGATCGAGCAGGCGGGCCTGGGGGGTGGCGGCGGCCATTTCGCGATCGGACACCCAGAAATCCGTGGGGGCAGCGATCGGCGTCATGCCAAGCTTTTGGAAGATCAGCATCGATCGCGGCATGTGAATCGCGGAGGTGACAAGGAGGAATTTATCTATCTTTTCCTTTTCCAGAATCTGTTTGACATTGACGGCGTTTTCACGGGTGTTGAGGGAGCTAGGGTCTTCTTTCATCGCAGTAGCCGGAACGCCCATGGTTTCAATCAGGGTTTTCATGTCCGTGGATTCGGGGGTGCCGGGGCCTTTCCAGTCGATGCGCCCGCCGGAGAGGATCAGCCGTGGCGCCTTGCCTTCGCGGTAGAGTTTGGCGGCATAGAGGAGGCGATCGCCACTATCAAGGACCTCCACCCACTGACGCGGGGGCAACTGAGAAGCCGTGGCGCCGCCGAGGACAACGATCGCCTGGGCCTGGGGAATCTCCTGGGGCCGATAGCGGCTTTCTAGGGTGCGGGCGATCCAATGGCTGAAGGCCGGGGTGCTGGGAATCCAGAGCACCAGCACGGTCAGCAGAATCAGTCGTCGGGCCAGCTTGGGCCGCTTCTTGATATGCCAAAAGGCAAAGACTAGGAGCACAGAGGCCATACCGATCGGGTAGAGCAGCAGGGGCAGGAGTTTGGACAGAAACAAAAACATAAACTTTTGGGGAGGATATTGCTGCAATGTAGAGACGATGTGGAGTTAGTAAACTCCGCACAAAACGTCCTTGGGCTTGGCACTATTGTAGAAGTTTGTTACATAACACCTTCCTCCTGTTGTTCCTTTATGCTGCTTCAATCCCTGCGCGATCGCCTCCGGAACAAAATCCAGTGGATTCAAACCCACCACTGGCAGCGATTTGTCGGTCGGGTCCAGTTCCTGGGCCTGCTGTTTGGCTATGCGCAACCGATGGAGATTAGCAACAGGTCAGCCTTGATTGTCTCGCCCCACCAGGACGACGAGACCCTGGGCTGCGGCGGCGTGATCGCCTTGAAGCGCGATCGCGATGTCGAGGTCAACGTCGCCTTCATCACCGACGGAGCGGCCTCCCATGCCTGGCACCCCCGGTATGCCAACGGCGAGATTGTGCCCGTACGACAACAGGAAGCGATCGAAGCCCTGGGCATCCTCGGCGTTGAGAACCAGAACATCCATTATCTTGGCTACCCCGATGGCCAACTGCGCTGGATCGAGGCCGATCGCCAGCAACAAATTGTCGATCAGCTCACCCATCTGATCCAAAGCACCCAGCCCGCAGAGATCTATGTCACCCACCAGCGCGATCGCAGCAACGACCACGAAGTGGCCTACGAACTGGTCGAGCGGGCCATTGCGGCCTCGGGTTGCGCCACCCAACTGATCCAGTACCCAATTTGGATCCTCTGGAAACCCGTACTCGGCCAGGATCTCAACCTCAAGGAACTATCCGGCCTCCGTCGCCTGCGCATCGGTGGGGTGGCCGCCCGGAAAGCCCAGGCCCTCAAGGCCTATCGATCCCAGTATCAGCCGATCGCGGATACCACGAGCACCGTCCTGCCCTCGGGATTTCTATGGCGGTTTGGCCTGCCCTACGAGTTGTTCGTGGTGGCCGCTGAATAAACTTTTGTAAATGATTCCCATAAACTGGGGTTCTGGATTTGGTCTTGGGGCGGAAACTCGGTACACTGCTAGAAAGTGGATTCTCAAAAACTGCATTAAATATGAGCGTAGTTAGCCAAGTTATTCTGCAAGCCGATGACGAGCTTCGTTACCCCTCCAGTGGCGAACTGCGTGGCATGTCTGACTTTTTCAAATCGGGTCTTCAGCGCACGCGCATTGTGGAAACGCTGACGGCCAACGAAAAAAGAATTATCGAGGAAGCCAGCAAGAACCTGTGGAAGGTCCATCCGGACTATATTGCAGCGGGCGGTAATGCTTCCGGCGGTAAGGAGCGTGCCCAATGTCTGCGCGACTATGGCTGGTATCTGCGTCTAGTCACCTACGGGGTGCTGGCGGGAGATAAGGGGCCGATCGAGACGATTGGTTTGGTTGGGGCGCG
This sequence comes from Alkalinema sp. RU_4_3, assembly GCA_012031975.1. Taxonomy (GTDB): domain Bacteria; phylum Cyanobacteriota; class Cyanobacteriia; order Leptolyngbyales; family Leptolyngbyaceae; genus JAAUSA01. The sequence goes on from JAAUSA010000131.1 coordinate 7,967, forward strand.
GGAGATGTACAACTCTCTGGAAGTGCCGATGACCGGGATGGTTGATGCAATTAAGTGCCTCAAGGATGCGACCTTGAGCTTGCTGAGTGATGCGGATTCAGCGGCCACGGCGCCCTACTTTGACTTTATTATTCAGTACATGAGTTCATAGGGCCAACTGCCCTAGCTCGAAAAACCGGGGGAGTCTTGGCTCTGCCCGGTTTTTCCCTATCTAGGCCATCCCACTCTCCTTCGGCTTAGCAATCTTAGTTTTTAGCCGAGCGAGGTCCTGGTAATAATCGGCAACGGTGACTAAACTATCGCTAGTCATCGATCGCAGTCCCACTACCTCGACCCGGACCCCTTGATAGGTAATTGCATTCACCGCATAGGCCAGATCACCATCCCCACTGAGCAAAATCAATGTGTCGCAATGCTGGGCCAAGCGCATCATGTCGATGGCGATTTCAATGTCTAGATTGGCCTTTTTAGATCCATCAGCCATCGATATCAAATCCTTAGTGACAACGCGATAGCCATGGCGCTGCATCCAGAGAATAAACCCCTGCTGCCGATCATTGTGGGGATCGACCCCCGTATAGAAATAGGCCCGCAGCAATTGTCGCCCCTGGGTGAGTACGGCCAGTAGCCTGCCATAGTCCACCTCAATTTGCATTTGCAGGGCGGCGTAGAATAAGTTAGCGCCATCAATGAAGATGGCAACGCGATCGGGTGAAGAATTTTTTGGAATCTGCTGATTGTCACTGCTGCCATTGCCTTGAGAGGCATGAACACTTGCCATTGCCTGTCTCCCCATCAATACAAAATTGCAACACCAGATAGCAGAATGTTTTAACCAAAACATCCTGAATAGAATCAAGCGATGAGGAAGAAGCTATCGCGCTCGAAAAAGAACCACAACGCCAATGCAATAACTAGCGATCGCTAATTACAGCACCAGCTTTGTGACTATTTTCAAGCAGTCAAAACACCGCGCCGCAAGACTTACAGCGCAACACCAATGGAAACTATGGCATTGGATATTAATCGACAGATATTAAAGTTTATCCAGTCAAAACACTGGACAAACAACGCTGGAGAATCACGCTCCTAACCTCATCCTTGGGATTATGTAAAATTTGGGTTTGTTATATTTGTTAAGCAAGATATTCGTATATTAGTTTTCACCCTCGGATTCTTGAAATGTTTTTTACAACTCTTTACCTGTTGATCAGGGTTTGAATGGCCCATTTCCTAGGGATAGACTTTGAAATTGCCTTCAACTTTGAGTTGTTCCGATTCGATCGCCAGATCAACAATTTCTGTATCCGGCCCCAGGTCAAAACCGTAGCCTTCTAAGTCGGTGAGCGGCAGGCCCCGTTTGGCACGGGCATGGGTGAGCCATTGGACTTGATTGAGAACTAGTTGGTTGGGTGAGATGAGGTGAATTTGAGTGCGGAGGGCCACTTCCTGGTCTGGGCCGCCACTGGTGGGAATTTGGGCGCTGAGGGTCAATTGGTCGGGGGCCAGGTGGGACTGGAAACTGTGGAGGGTAGCGGGGTCCGTTTCGATTTCGGCCGATCGCAAGAGGTCAGCCAGGAACCCCCGAATCACAGGTTCAAGCAGCGGCGCGCTTAAGGAGGCGTTCAGGTCCTGGGCACTGAGGGAAGCTTGGGCCGTAATGGGGATGGCTTCTTTGAGCTTGAGGGGTTTGCCGCGCAGGACTTGGGGGAGGTTGGTGGCGATGTCGCGGGCGGTGATCGTGATGTCGGTGAGGTGGATGCCTTGGTAAACGATCTGATGGGCCTGGAGGCGCAGCTCGGGGATACGACCGGAGAGGAGGTTGCGATCGCCCGCATTGACGTCCACTGTGAGCTGCTCGACGGACTCCACCTGGGATTTGAGCCAGAAGGTAACGGCGGAGGCGAGGACTTTGCTAATGAGACCGCTTTGGGACTGGGGGGTCATGGGAAAGGCTTGAGCAATTGCCCTTGCAGTCTACTGGAAAAGGTGAATCCGAACTAATGTCAAGGTCTCATAACTTTTGCGATCCCCGCCCCCGATCCCAATGTCAGGGCTTCATAACAATAGTAGGGCTGAAAGGTCGGTTTTAGGCGATCAAGTCCAGAATAGGTCGAATGATCCCCTTGATTTATCTGGATATTCATTTAACTATGGGCATATTCAAAGAAGCGATCCCCAAGTGGCTGGGATCAAGGTTTTGAATGTTTCGCATCAACTTCTCAGGAGAGCTTGGCTATGACGACCCCCGATCGAATTCCTTTGTTAGAGATGACGTTGCGTCAGTTGCGTCGTGTGGCCAGTGCTGTAGGGGTTTCTCGCTATAGTCGAATGCGTAAGGATCAGTTGCTGGACGCGATCCAGCTCAAGGGGCCAGAGACAGAGGCTATTGAGGCCTCTGGGGAAATTGCCACCTTGGTGCGTCCTGAGCTGGCAGATGTGGATGCGGGCTTAATGGATTTGCCCTCGGGCTATGGCGCCAGCCAGATCATGTTGCTGCCTCGGGATCCGCAGTGGGCCTACGCCTACTGGGATGTGCCCAATGAAAAGCGCGAAGAGATGCGAGCCCAGGGTGGGCAGCAGTTGGCACTGAGACTGTTCGATGTCACGGGTTTGGACCTGGGTCGTCAGGCGGCTCATAATGTGCAGGAGTACGGCTGTGATGAGATGGCGCGGGAGTGGTACCTGCCGATTCCGGTCAGCGATCGCGACTACGTCCTAGAAATTGGCTACCGGGCCGGAGATGGCCGCTGGTTGGTGATGGCCCGGTCGAACTCGATCCGGGTTCCGCCGGTCTACCCTTCGGAGTGGATTGAAGATCAGTTTGTCACCGTGACTTGGAACCGTGAACTGCGTGGCACCAAGGTGATGGAGCTGGTCTCCCCCACCGAGCGCCTGGCCCTGGCCGATGCGGGTCAGCCGGATGCGATCCACAGTCACATGCAGCAATTGGCTGCCCAGGCTGAAGCGATGCGGGTTTCGGGTTCGCTTATGGGTGGGGCCGGGGCCGAATCGGTCGCTGGTTCGATTCAGCACCTAGAGAGCGTCAGCTCCTACGTGTTCCCTTCGGGCGTGGGTATGTGGGCGATTCCGAATGTGTCAGGCCTGAACATGTCGGGGATCGGCATGGGGGCTTCGATGCCGCCGGAACGCTCTCCCCGGAAGTTCTGGCTGGTGGCGGATGCAGAACTGATTGTCTATGGGGCGACGGAGCCGATGCGACGGTCTATGTGGATGGTGAGCCGATCGTCCTGCGTCCCGATGGCACCTTCCGGTTCCAGATGTCTTTCCAAGATGGGGAACTCAGATTCCCGATTTTGGCCGTGGCGGCGGATGGGGAACAGACCCGCGCTGTGCGGATGGAGTTTGAGCGGCAGACCTTCGATCGCAACACGAATACGAAGGAAGAGGCCGTTGAAGAATGGTTGCCTGTGGGTTAAGGCCTGCGGTGCAATCAGGGATCAGCTTGCTCTGATCCACGGTCGGATGGGCGTCATGCACGCAGTCTGACTTACCTCCTAGCAACTCCCTCTGGCCTCTGGCTGGGGGGAGTTTTTTAGGTCCGAACTTTGGGACAGGCGATGGCGGTGGCGGTGGGGCATTCCTTGAGGCAGGGCTGCTGGTAACAGTCTTCGGTGGTAATGTCGGGGGCAGGCAAACCGAAGACCATGTCGCAGCTCATGTCTTCAAAGTTGGGGGTCATGGTCAGGGGTATGCCGAAGCCTTCGGTGAAGAATTTTTGGGTGGGGAGTTTGCACATGTTGAGGCACATGCCGACGCATTGGCTTTGCTCTAGGTAGCGGCATTTTTTGATGTGGACGGTGCTTTGGTAGGTGCGATCGGGAGCGTTCAGTTGGGGGATTTGGGCGGGGCGGAGTTCTGTAGGACCAACGAGCCATTCAAAAAGTTGGGTGGCAAACCAGGCGTTGGATTCACAGACCCATTTGGCTGGAGGAATCAGGCGGATGGCCCAGAGTACGGGGGCGGGGACGAGGGAATTGAGCACTACGGCGACGGTTTCTTGCTGGTGGTGGGCGTTGCGGCCCTGCATGATCTGCTGGGAGAGTTCGACGAAGCCATCGTAGCCATTGGCGCGGGGTTTGCTGCCGAGGGCCTTGGCCATTTTGTGGGAGAAGAGGCTGATGAAGAGGCGATCGAGCCAGTTGTCCTGGTATTCGGTGGGTGGGGTTTTGGTCGGGAGCATGGTTGGGGGTGGCGGGTTGGATCTCTATTTTAAAGGGGATGGATGGAGATTGGTTTAGGATTGGGGGATGGTCTTTGGGAAAGGGTTATGCAGATTCGGTTGCAGAGTTTTACGGTGAGTAAGCGGTTTGCGCTGACGATTAGTCGGGGGACGACGAGTGGATCGGTGAATTTGTTTGTGCGGGTGGAGGATGGGGGGATTGAGGGGTGGGGGGAGGCTTCGGGGTTTTCGATCGGGGATCATGAGCAGGATATTCAACGGATTTCGCGATCGCTGCAGCGGGTGGCTCCTTTGCTGGCGGCCCATAGTCCCTTGGAGCGCGATCGGATTCATCAGGTGATGCGGCAGGCAAATGTGCCTTCGGCGGCGCGATCGGCAATAGATTTGGCGCTGTATGACTGGATGGGGAAGAAGGCGCTGTTGCCTCTGTGGCAGATTTGGGGGTTGGAGCGCGAGCGGATTGTGCCGATTTCGGTGACGATCGGGATTAATACGCCGGAGGGGGCGGCGCAGCGGGTGCGGGATTGGCTGGGGCTGGACCCGGAGATTCAGACGCTGAAGGTGAAGCTGGGGAGTCCGTTAGGAATTGAGGCGGATCAGGCGATGCTGGAAGCGGTGCGGGCTGCTGCTCCCCATATTCAGAAGATGAGTGTGGATGCGAATGGGGGCTGGGCCTTGGAGGATGCGATCGCCATGTCTTACTGGCTAGCCGATCGGGGGATTACCTATTTGGAGCAGCCCTTGAACCGGGCGGATGAGGCGTCGTTTTTGCCGTTGTATAAGCAGTCGCCGCTGCCGATTTTTGCGGATGAGAGTTGTTTTGACTGTGGGGATGTGGTGCGCCTCGGCGATCGGATCCATGGGATTAATATCAAGCTGAATAAGTGTGGGGGGCTGACGGAGGCGCTGAGTATGATTCGGACGGCGCGATCGTTGGGGTTGGGGGTGATGTTTGGGTGTTATTCGGATACTGTGCTGATGAATACGGCGCTGGCCCATTTGGCTCCGTTGGCGGATCATTTGGATCTCGATAGTCATTTGAATTTGAAGGATGATCCGTTTGAGGGGGCGATCTTTCAGCATGGGAAGTTGATTCCGACGGAGAGGCCGGGGTTGGGGGTGGTGAAGCGGGGTGGTTAAGGCTGGTGAATCTTCTGCTGCGCTTGGGACCGCCTGGGGTTAAAACCCGAGGCTAATAGCTGAAACCAGCTAAAGCAGGTTGGGGGTTAGCTGGTTGGAGGTTGGAGGGGTGGAAGTTGCCAATTACCTAGATAATTTAAAGGTGAATTGTGTTGGATTGGTTACCCATGTCTACCCCTGATGTTTTGGTTCCGAGTAGTGTTGAGGCTTTGGCGGTGCTGGTGGCTGAGGCCCATGCTAAGGGTGCGTCGGTGCTGCCGATCGGACAGGGGAGTAAGTCCCATTGGGGGCCACAGGTGGTGTGCGATCGGGTTGTGAGTACTCGGGGACTCGATCGCCTGATTGACCATGCGATGGGGGATTTGACGGTGACGGCGGAGGCGGGGATGAAGCTCGCGACGTTGCAAAGCATTTTGGGGAAGGCGGGGCAGTTTTTGGCGCTTGATTCGGGGTATGGGGAAACCACGACCCTGGGGGGGCTGATCGCGACGGCGGATAGTGGGAGTCTGCGCCACCGCTATGGTGGGGTGAGGGATATGTTGCTGGGTGTGACGTTTGTGCGGGCGGATGGGGCGATCGTCAAGGCGGGGGCAGGTAGTGAAGAATGTGGCGGGCTATGACTTGATGAAGCTGATGACGGGTCGTTTGGCACGTTGGGGATTTTGACGCAGGTGACTTTTCGGGTGTATCCGGTGCCTGAGGTTTCGCGGACGGTGGTGATGGATAGTGATAATTTAGCGGCGGTGGTGGCGGGGATTCAGGGTTCGGTGCTGACGCCGACGAGTTTGGATTTGCTGGCGGGGCTGGCGGCGGAGCGGCTGGGGATTGGGGGCAGGTTGTTGGTGCGGTTCGAGGGGATGGCGGAGGGGGTGGCCTCGCAGGTTGAGCATTTGCAGGGGATGGCAAACGGGGAAGTGATGGAGGACGATCGCGAACTCTGGGAGAAGGTGGGTGGTTTGGGTAGAAGTGGTGGGGTGGTTTGTAAGGTGGGGTGCGGACGGTGGATGCGGTGGCGTTTGCCCAGGAGGTTGGGGCGGTGCTGAGCTGGTGTGCTGCGATGTGGGGCGGGTTGGGCGTGTGT
>JAAUSA010000132.1 GCA_012031975.1 Alkalinema sp. RU_4_3
CCCCCAACCCCCCAATTCTGGGGGACTTCCGGATCGCCCCCCCAACCCCCCAATTCTGGGGACTTCCGAACCAAGACTGCTTCAAAGTCCCCCAGAATTGGGGGATTTAGGGGGCCAATCCCTGCCACAACGGTTAGTTAATTTGGTGTAACTCATGGAGGTGTGGCAATGACTATGGTAATGGGCAGAATTCAGGGCAGGGCGGCACCGTTATCTCTGACGGAACGCATTGTGTTTTGGACGATCGTGCTAGCGCCTGTATGGTGGCTGACGGGGATTCAAACGCTGCTCTATCCGGGAGTGGTACTCGGGCTGGTGGTGATGAATCTGCATTGGACCAAGCTCTACGATTTGCGTTTGTCTAAGGCCGCCTGGGGCTGGCTGGCGATGACCCTCACCATGCTCTGGACGGCGATGCTCGGATTAAACCGGGTGGGCTATGATCCGATTCAGGTGACGGCGATTTTGGTGACGCTGTTTAAGAGTTACCTATTGCTTCTAAGCTGCCTGGTGCTGCCTTGCCTAACCCCGATTCGGCTAATGGTGGTGACCAGGGCCGTGGTCTGGTATGCGATCGGCGCCCTAGCGGTTTTGCTGATTGAATTGGTTTTACTCGTTGTGCTACGGAATGGCGGCATGGATCAATTTCTACCGATTTTTGCCCGATTGATTCCGGGCGATAAGGTCACTTTGATTATTCACCTAGCCTCATTCCAGGAGTTCTTCGGCATTTTACTGCCCCGCACGGGCCTCTACACACCGGATGCACCGATTTTAGGGGTCTGCAGCATTATGTTTTTTCTGGTCTGCCTGGGGGAATCGAAACCCTGGTTGCGCTGGACTTCGCTCTCCGGCTGTCTGGCCATGCTGTTAATCAGTCAAAGCCGTCTAGCCTGGGTGACCTTTCCAATTTGCCTATTTCTTCTCTCCCTATTTCGCCAGGATATTTTTCGCCAAGGGATTCTATGGTTTGCTGCCACTGTATCCCTAGTCTGCACCGTACTTGGGCAATCCATGGGGGATTTTATTACCCGTCCCTTGGATATGTTCAATAGCGGTAGGCCGGAGTCTTCTCGCGATCGGGCCATGGTGATTCAGGCAACCATTGAAGCTTGGCAGCAGCGGCCTTGGTTCGGCTGGGGAACGATTCAGGGAACGGTGAAATGGTACACCTACGAGGTGGCCTTGGGATCTTTTTCGACCTATCCGGCGGTGCTTTACATGCATGGCATCTTCGGGTTCTGTGTGTTCGTCATGGCCATGGTTTTGACGGTCACTAGCGCTTGGCCGGGGGCGATCGCTGGTCGAGTGGAACCCCAGCGGGCTGTGATTGGACTGCTGGCGCTGTATTTCCTCTGCAATGCCACGCCACTGAGTTGGATGCTGAGTAATTTCTGGAGTTTCTTTCTGTGGTTGGGGGTGCTAATTGCGCCGCCGCAGCGATCGGTGGCGATTATGCCTAGGGTCTCTACGGCGGAATGGTAAAGGTTTAAGTCATACAACAGGAGTATTCAGATCATGGAAAAAGTCACTGCCCTTGTGGGTCGCTATTGGAAACCACTGCTTGCCTTTAATGCAGCGGTCGCCACAGCAGCGACGATCGGCGTCTGTATTGCCCCCAGGGTTTGGACGGCGACGATTCGGTTTAATGTGCCGAGTAGTAGCGCGGGTCTAGAAGCCAATATCGGGGCCTTGGGATTGCTCAAAAGTGTGGATTCCGGCATTGCTGCCCAGGTCAATCCCTTGAATTCCCAGGTGGCAATTCTGACCAGTGACGCCCTGATGCAAACCCTGCTCACTAAAGATGCGCAGAAAACGGAGTTCGTCACCTTAGAACAGTACCGCCAACTCTTCGACATCAAGGCCCAATCCCAATCCAGCATCCTAGAGATCACCGCCCAGGGCAATAGCCAAACCCTGGCCTACGATCGCATCACCGCCCTCCACAATACCTATAAACAACGCCTCGAAGAACTCCGTCAAAACAATCGCGAGGGCAAATCCGATCGCAACCAGCCCGCCCTCGTCCATGCCGAACAAAATCTCCATAAAATCGAACAGGAATTGGCCGCCTACAAAGCCAGTGCCAGATTGATTAGTCCCGCTAACCAACTGGCCCAGACCGCCCAACTCCTCAGCAATTTAAAACTGGCCCAGGCCCAGGCCCTCAATACAGCCCAGTCAAGTCAAGTCAAGGCCGACAAACTGCAAACTCAGCTAGGTATGGATGCGGATACAGGTCTGCGATCGCTGGCCCTCAGTGAAAACGACAGCTACCAATTGGCCCGCAAAAACCTCGATGAGGTCGATCGCACCCTCGCCCAGGCTGAAAACAAATACACCGATCTGTTCCCAAAAGTCGCCGACTTGCAAACCCAGCGCGATCGCCTCACCAGTCAGGTCCAAACCCAGGAGAGTCAAACGGCGAATGGCGGGGCGATCGATCGCAATCTCGGCAACAGCAGCTCAGCTTCTCGGGCAGCGGTGGTCATACAACTTGTCCAGGCGGAAAATGATGCCAAGGCCCAGCAGAGTCAAGTTGACAGCCTAACCCAGCAAATTGAAAAACTGGAGGCCGAATTTAGCACCCTCCCCGGCAAAGAAACCAAGCTCATCGATCTACAACGCCAATACGAACTGGCGGACAGTATCTACAAGGGTTTACAGGCCCAGCTCCAGCAAATCAACCTCGACGACTTCAACACCTACCCAAACGTACAGGTTTTGGACCCACCGTTTGTGTCGGAAAAGCCCACTTCGAAGGTGATTTTCATTGTGCTCAATGCCATATTGGCCAGTATCTTGGGCAGTCTGGCGATCGTCCTTGGCCTAGAACGGCGTAACCCGACGCTCAATCCCGCTGATCTAGAGCCCACCACCTTCCCCACCCTCGCCTGTGTGCCCTATAGCCGCCATATGTCCAACCACTGGGCGCTTGATCCGAATGTTGAAGTGGTCTTTGAACAATTGGCAAGTTTAATTACAATTCAAGACATTCCCAAGGGCCGCCTGCTGATCGCCAGCTCCATCTTCGGTGAGGGCAAAACCACAACCGTATTGGGTCTAGCCAGCGCTTTGGTGGAGCTGGGCTACCGGGTATTAATGCTAGACGGAGATTATCACAAGGCCACCCTTAGCCATCATTTAGGATACGATCAAGATAACCCGACGCAGCCCGTACCGATCGCCCCCAATCTCGATCTGATGCCGACCCAGCCAAAACTGGGCAAGGTGATCGATCGCCTCAGCCATGGCCAGTTTGCCAAATCCCTGGACCGATTACAGCGATCGGGCAAGTACGACTATGTATTGATTGACAGCTCGCCCATCCGCCTGACCAGCGAAACGGCCCTGATGGCCACGGTGGTCGATCGTATCCTATTTGTGGTGCGACCGGGGGTGAGTAAGCGGAATTTGGTCTACGACAGCCTGGATCGTCTCTCGCGTCACAGGGCCAAGGTGGTGGGCTTTGCCGTCAATGGCACCGAAACCAAAAATGGCCTGTACCGATCGCGCTTGCATACACCCATGGAAATCTCTTAACCGCTATGCGTCGTCGTAAACTCATGCTCATGGCTGCTTCTGGGATAGGTCTAAGCCAATTATCCCAGTATGCTTTTTCAGACCCTAGGTCCTCGGCGAATCCAGGATCGCCGATTATTCCGGATGCCTCGGATATGGGGCCGATCCGGGCGATGGCTTCCGTGGACTGGGCCAGTGGTTTGGCCGATACGTCACCGATGGTGTTTGGCTGCAATGACTATGAGGTGATGACACCGGAAAAGGCGGCCGATCGCGAATTCCAAGCGCAGATGGCGAAGATTGATTTTCGGCTGCTGCGCTTGCATAATTCGACAATGTCCGATCGCTGGTCGAGTCAGGCGTTGCGCCGTTGGGACCCGGATAAGGTGATGGCAGCATTCCAAGCGGCTAGCTATTTACGGACCAGGGCGGTGGTGCAGAATATTCCGAATTGGACCCAGTGGATGCAGAAGGATGATGTGGGTCGGCTCCACGAGAGCGAGGTCGATCGCTATGCCCAGTTCTGTGCGGATTTGGTGCAGTTGCTGAATATTCGGCAGCAGCGCAAGATCAAGTATTGGGAACCGATTAATGAGGCGGAGCCTGTGTACGAGCGGGCGGGGTCCCTCGATCGTCTCTGGGGTATTTTCAATCGAGCGGCGGTGGCCATGAAGCAGGTGGACCCGACCATTTTGATTGGCGGTCCGGTGATTAGCTGGAGCGATCCGCAGCAGATGCGCAGTTTCCTAGTGCATTCCCATCGGCATACGGATTTTCTATCCTGGCACCGCTATGCGACGGGTAATCCTCGGATGGCGAGCGATCGCCTGATGACCCAGACCTCTGAGTATGGCAAGGATGTGGTGCGGTTTCGCCGGATGGGGCGGGAGTTTGGTCCGCAAGCTTTGCCGTTGTTTTTGAGTGAATATAATCTCAATTATGACTGGAAAGCTGGAGAAACACGGCACCATGGGCATATTGGGGCAGTGTGGTTTGCGTCGGTGCTCAAGCATCTGGCAGAAAATCAGGTGGATATGGCAGCGGTCTGGCACACCAAAGATAATATCTATGGATTGCTAGATTCAACGGATAAGGCAAGGCCTGCGGCAAAGCTCTATGAATGGTGTCTCGATTACATGGTGGGCAAGACCGTGGCGACGGATACGAATCACCCAATGGTGGAGGCTTGGGCGGTGGAGCAGGCGGGGGGCGATCGCAATGTTGTGCTGATCAATAAGGCGGCGGGTCCGGCGGTGGTGAAGTTGAGCTGGCCGATCGATGGTCGATATGAGGAGCCGATGGAGTTGCTCTATCTGAATCATGCAGGGAATCAGGCGTTTAGCTATGATGTGTTTGCGTTGCAGGAGGAGTCGTTTTCGCTGTTGCCGCATTCGCTGTTGTTGTTGCGCTTGAAGAAGCGATCGGGGGGTGAGGAGGGGCCGGGGGTGGGTTAGGTGGGGTGTTATGGCCCGATCGTGAAGGGGAATCCTGGGTATCGCGGAGCCCGTGAAGTTTAATAGTGGACGTTGCGGCCCGAACGAGAGGGGGAATAGTCAGCGTCATGGAATGTCCGCGAAGGGTAATAGGATGCGTCACAGAATATCCATGAAAGGTCGTGGAATATCCACGAAGGGTAATAGTGGGCGTCACGGCCCGCCCGCGAATGGAATTACGGGCTAACGAAACAAGTCCCTTCAGGACTATAACTTGTAGGTGATTTAGGTGTTTACCCTCTGCGATCGCCCCAGGATATTAGTCCTGAAGGGACTTCCTACCATAGCCCGCAATTCCATTCGCGGGTGTATCCTGTAGGCAAACAGTTAAGGCATAAAATAAAAAGTCTCATATCTCTCACCACGATCGCCACCCCCCACCGAACCCAAATTGATAGTCTGCCTAAATGTGACTACAATGTAACTACCTGATCACCCACAGGAGCAACCCCCATGACCGCTCTCCTCCGAACAAAACTGAAATGGCAGGGCGAGGGGACGATCGCCTCCTAGACGAACCCATGGCAACTGTCTGGGGGGAAACTGAATGGTAGAGTGCTTTGAGGTCTATCTGCGCCAGAAGAATTCCAGCAGGCCCTGGAACTTCTCGCAGGAATCTTTGCCCCTTAAATGATTCCAACACAGATAATGAATCTCTATAACCAAGCTGCTTCTGGAGCCTTCCTATGAGCAATCCGACCATCGCCCAAACCATTCAAACCCTCGACCCCGATCGCGATCACCAAAAAATCTGCCATCTTCTGGCCGGCTACGAATTCCCCTGGGACATGACGCGGGCCTTGGAGCTAGCATTACTCAGAACCTTCTGCATCCCCAGCATTGCAAAACTCCTCGATCGCACAGGCCAATTCCATCACCATGGGCAGAAACGCTATGACGATACGGGATTAATCGTGTCGAAACTCTTGCAATGGGGCTATGACGACCCAAGAGGTGCGGCATTTTTAGCCCGGATGAATGGAATGCATGGGCGCTATGCGATCGCCAACTCAGATTTCTGCTATGTACTATCGACCTTCATCTACGAACCCGTCCGCTGGTTCGATCGCTTTACTTGGCGACCCCTAAGCGAAATTGAAAAACAAGCCCTATTCCATTTCTGGCGCAACGTCGGCCTCCGCATGGGCATTCAGGAAATTCCGACCAGCTATTCAGCCTTTGAGCAGTTTAATCAGGACTATGAGGCAATGCATTTTCAATATGCGGCCCAAAATAAACGAGTGGCGGATGCAACACTTCAGATGTTTCTCAATTGGTTTCCAAGCCTAGTTCGGCCAGTTCTCAAACCAGGAGCTTCAGCACTGCTGGATGAACCAATGCGATCGGCCTTGGGCTGGCCCGAGACTCCTGAGGTCATGAAGGGCGCGATCGCCCTAGGACTAAGATCGAGGAGTACGATCGCCCATTGGTTTCCAGAACGTAAAACCCCTGACTTCTTCGCCGATCAACGGCAGCGCAGCTATCCCCAGGGCTACCAGTTGGAGGACATCGGGCCACCGGAAATGCTAGAGGAATTAAATCTTAACAAGAACCCTTAGCAGGTGTTGTCGGTGGACACCAGAACAGATTTTTACTTGATATGCCCAACCCGTCAAGGATCGATCGCATAATCTCCGCACAATAGAGCCAATGCCCCAAATCCGCACACATCACATCCGGATTAAAGGTCACATTGTGATGGACAACCTCATCCAACCCAGCAAACTCCGCCGAATCCTGGGGCGATAGCAGCACCAACTGAAAGGGTTTCCCTTGACATTGCTCTGCTAGCTTACTGACCAAATCCATCGCCCCAGCACGATCGGCAATCCCCGTCCGAACAAACAACACGCGATCGCAATGGTCCAGCGTATAGCGAAATCGCACTGCCCTGGCCGAGTAGCGACTGCGCATCCGATCGTAAATCGGCGTCATATCCTGCTGCGGATCTTCCCAATCCTCTACCTCATGGGCAAAGGACAAGCCCGACCACTTGCCATGGTAAATCCGTCCCGCCTCGGCACTGTAGGTCAGCAGCTCTGGATTCCACATATCCGCAAACTGGTTGGCAATAATATCCGCCACATCCGCAATGCTGGTCGTACGGGTCAGATCAAAGGGAAACGCTGGCCCATCATAATCCAACTTATGCAGCAGCATGCGCACCGCACAGCGATCACCCAGGGGCAAAATAGCCGTGCGCTGGCGATCGGACAGTTGACAGGTATAGCGCAACAGCATCGCTGACTTCGCCGCAATCTTAACGCGGCTCTCTAATCCCTGGGGGCCAATCATCATTGTGCTAAAGGGCTGATCCGGATGGAGCGGATCTTCATAAATACCCTGGGGCAACGCCTTCAATATATTCCGCACCTCCCGCCACATGGGATGAACATTGAACGGATGATCCGATTCATTAATGATCCATAGATTCTGCTCATCCTCGCGCAAAATGCCTAGGTTCCCGTCGTAAAACAACACCTGGGAATTACTGGGGGAAAAAAGGTCAAAGGCCGAAGTATATTCAAGCTGGCTCTTGGGCGGAATCGTTAGCGTTGTTTCGATCGCACCATGGCCTGGACCGAAAAATAAGGTAAAACACCCGTCTGAGGCTGGTTGGCAATATACAACCCTGGAATTAATCGCGCCCCCTGCAAAGCCGTCTGGAGTTCCTGCCAATAGGGGGCGATCCTGTAGCTAAAGGAGGAAGGATTACTGATGCGCAGTCGCTTCTCCTCCCGGCAGATTGTCACCTCAAAGCCCTCTGGGTCCAGATATATCGGCAGTTCTGTCCGCTGGGCCAGGCGCTGCTGTTCGGCGATTAATTCCGCTTTGTCAATTTGGAACAGACTGAGATCGATCGCATGGTACATCAACCGATGGCCCTGACTATTCGGATGGGCTGGGTCAAAGGACAGACCCGGCTTCCAACGGCCCTGGCGATCGCTCAAGGCCCCGAACCAATCCAAGATCGGCACCCCCCAAGTCAACATCCGCTGGTGAGTATCTTGCAACAACCCATAATGCTCCGGGTCGTAGTCCCCATGGGGATAAACCGCCCCCAACATTGGCCGGGCACCCAATTGCCGCGTCAATTTAATCAACTGCTGCAATCCACTTTCAAACCGTCGCTGCAAGGCGCGCCTCGCCTCGGGTCGGCAATGGGCTAGACCTTCGTTACCTAGGGATAGGGCAATAATCACAATATCCGGCTGTTCTGGCGTCACGACAGCATTGAAGCGATCGAGGGTGCTGCTGACCGTAGAACCCAACTTGGAAACATTCACCAACTGATGGTCATACTTCTCCTGTAACCGTTGCCCCAACTGTTTCGCCCAGCCATTAAACAGCCAAGCATTATGGCCCACGGCAACAGAACTACCAATGACAACGATTTTAAGACCATTGAAGGGCGGTAGCGGTGGTTCCGGCGCGGGCTGCTCTAGATAGCCAAAGGGGTGGGGCTGCACCCGATCGAATTCACCATCAACCACCATGATGGGACCCGCCTCAGACTCCTTCGGTACCCAACGATTAGCACCCGCCTCCCACTGGGCTTCACCATCGGCCATCAAACGCACATATTTATATTCCACCCGCTGGGTCGAAAGGTCTAGAGCCCCCTCCGTCTCCCAGAGCGGATAGCAATCGGCGCTCGTATGCAGGGCGATCGCCTTTCTGATATCCCAAGCCCCCCAACTCAGGGGTTGCACCAACTAGGGCAATGGACTCACCCTTCTGTGTATGCGCCCTTACCTGGAATCGATACATGAGTTGGCTCCTACCTAATTGAGAGACTAGGCAAACAGGGAAGTTAAATAGTTTAGCTGGATAGACCCTAGCCCATAGGCTTGTTCAGAGTCTGTCTTATACATCACTTTTAGTTACACTCATACTGAGGCAATAATGGACTCACCCTACCCTGGTATAACAGCGTGAACCTCCCTTTGATCACTCGGGCACAGTCTTACTCAGAACGTACGGCGATCGTCACCCCCCAGCAGCGCTTTAGCTACCAGGACTTGCTCGATCGATCGGCCCAAATTGCCACGGCACTCCTCGACGGCATGGCTGACTTGGCTGAGCAGCGCGTCGCTTTTTTGCTGCCCTCGGGGTTTGACTATGTGGCGACGCAATGGGGGATTTGGCGGGCGGGCGGGATCGCGGTGCCCTTGTGTACGGCCCATCCGCGACCGGAATTGGAATATGTGATCACCCAGTCCGGGGCCAGTATTTTGGTCGCTGACGACAGCTTGGCCGATCGCCTACTGCCCATCGCCGAAGATCACCAACAGCCGTTTTTACTCACGTCCCATATCTCTGGGGCGATCGCTCCTTTACCGATGGTGGCCATCGATCGGCGGGCCTTAATCCTCTATACCAGCGGCACCACGGGGAAACCCAAGGGTGTGGTGATAACCCATGCGAATATCCAAGCCCAGGTAACCAGTTTAGTGACGGCCTGGGCCTGGCAGCCAGAGGATTGCATCTTGCATCTGCTACCGCTGCACCATATCCACGGCATTATCAATGTGCTGACCTGTGCGTTATGGGTGGGGGCAGAATGCCATATGCTGCCGAAGTTTGATGCCGAAACGGTGTGGCGGCGGATTAGCGATCGCGATTTAACGCTCTTTATGGCGGTGCCGACGATCTATGCCAAATTGATTGCGGCTTGGTCCAAGGCATCCAAGCAAGAACAGGCGGTGCGATCCCTGGGCTGTCGGCAGATGCGCTTAATGGTTTCGGGCTCTGCTGCGTTGCCTGTCCAGATGTTAGAAACCTGGCAGCAAATCAGTGGTCATGTTCTGCTAGAGCGCTATGGGATGACGGAAATTGGTATGGCCTTGTCCAATCCCTTGCAGGGAGAGCGTTTAGCGGGAAGCGTCGGCCAACCGCTGCCGGGCGTCGCGGTGCGATTGGTGGATGAATCGGGTGCTTTAGCGGCGGCGGATAGTCCGGGAGAGATCCAAGTCCAAGGTCCGGGTGTATTTTTAGAATATTGGCAAAACCCCGAGGCGACGGCAAAGGCATTTTGTGGGCCGTGGTTTCGGACGGGGGATATGGCGATCGCCCAGCAGGGCACCTACCGAATTTTAGGGCGGATGAGTGTGGATATTATCAAAACAGGCGGGTACAAGGTCTCGGCCCTAGAGATTGAGGAGGTGCTGCGCAGCCACCCGGATATTCAGGACTGTGCAGTCGTGGGGGTGGCGGATGAGGAATGGGGGGAGCGGGTTTGCGGGGCGCTGGTTGTCACAGGAGAGAGCGGTTTAACCCTAACGGCGTTGAGGGCTTGGGCGAAGGAACAACTGGCCACCTATAAGGTGCCGACCAAGATTTTAATCCTGGAGCAGTTGCCGCGTAATGCCATGGGCAAGGTGATCAAACCAGCGATCGTGGATTTGTTTAATGGGGCTGATTCTTAAGTTGCCTTTAATACGCCCTTTGTCAGGGATTAATGTTGGGCTGATATGTTCTAAATGTTACCTGATGATTTGCAACGGCAAAGCGTTCAGTCGCCTAGGAAAACTGTATGAATCGTATCGAATTTGAACGACTACTCCTGACCCGGATGAAGCGTCGAAACCTCTTGGTCGGGGCGGGCTCACTGCTGGGTACGACGGTGATCAGTCAATTTCCCAACCAGCGATTGTTGGCCAATCCTCGATTTTCGAATAATCCTTTTACCTTGGGCGTTGCGTCCGGTGACCCCCTGCCAGATAGCGTGGTGCTATGGACCCGCTTGGCTCCCAGTCCATTGAATGGCGGTGGTATGCCCCCGGAAAATTACTCTGTTCGCTGGCAGATTGCCCTAGATGAGAAGATGCAGCGTGTGGTCCAGAAGGGGTCCGTCATTGCTACGCCAGAGTTTGGCCATTCGGTGCATGTGGATGTGAAGGCATTGCAGCCCGGTCGCACCTATTGGTATCAGTTCAAAGTGGGTAATGAAATTAGCCCGATCGGACGGACGCGCACAGCCCCGGCGATCGCCTCCCAACCGAAGGAACTCAACTTTGCCTTTGCCTCCTGTTCTGACTGGCAAAATGGCTATTTCACTGCCTATGCCAATATGGCTAAGGAAAACCTCGATCTGGTGGCTTTCTTGGGTGACTATATCTATGAGTATGGCCCTTTGCCTGGTGGACCCCGTCAGCACAACACACCGGAAATTACTAGCTTGAATGATTATCGGAATCGCTATGCCCTTTATAAGGGCGATCCGAATCTACAAGCGGCCCATGCCGCCTTCCCTTGGATTGTCACCTGGGATGACCATGAGGTCGAAAACAATTATGCCAACGATATTTCCGAACTCGATACCGAACCAGATCAAGCCCGCAAGATATTTCTATTGCGGCGTGCGGCGGCTTACCAAGCCTACTATGAGCATATGCCGCTGCGCCCACCCTATATTCCCCGTGGTTCGAATATGCTGCTGTACCGCCGATTGAGCTTTGGCAATCTGGCACAGTTTCATGTATTAGACACACGCCAGTATCGGACTGACCAACCCTGTGAGGATGGTATAAAACAACGCTGTCCGGAAGCCTTGGCTGAGTCTGCCACCTTAATGGGAGGGAAGCAGGAACGCTGGTTGTTTGAGGGGCTCGATCGCTCCAAGGCAACCTGGAATGTGATTGCCCAGCAGACAATGATGGGTCAATATAACTTTGATCCGCGATCGACACCCACCAGTAATGTGTTTAATCTCGATCAGTGGGATGGCTATGTGGCAGCACGCCGTCGCCTGTTGAGCCATATTGCTCAGTTCAAACCCAATAATCCAGTGGTAATTACGGGGGATATCCATTCGAGCTGGGTCCATGATCTCAAGGTCGATTTTAACCAGCCCAATTCGCCCACCGTAGCCACCGAGTTTGTGGGCACTTCGATTTCCTCAGATTTTCCGCCGTCGTCTATTCCATCGGTGCAGGCGGCGCTGCCGGGCAATCCCCATACGAAGTATTTTGATGGGGCAAAACGGGGCTATGTGCGCTGTAAGCTGACGCCCGATCGCTGGCAGACGGATTTTCGGGTTGTGGATTCGGTGAGCATGCCGATGTCGGCTATTCGCACGGCAGCCAGCTTTGTGGTCGAAAATGGCCGACCGGGAGCGAAACCGATGTAGTTGAGTTTGGCCTATGTCAAGCGCTAACCCTCGATTTCTAATTGCGTTTCAGAATCAAAGATCCGTCATGGTCGCTGACGATCGCAAACCCAAACCGCTGGTACAGTCGCACCGCCGGATTGCCAGCCGCAACACTTAAGGAGATCGTCCCCGGCACCGCTGTCACCAAAGTATTCAGCAATGCCGTTCCCACACCTTGACCGTGACCCTAGGCATCCACCAACGCCGCCGACAACTGAGTCAACATGCTCACCCGTCGGAAGGTCGATCGCATCTTCAGCTTCTGCTCAAACACGCCATTGGAAAATTTCGATGCATTTTGGGCTACCTGACAGATCCAATAGACCTCAGTCCCCTTGACCAAAAACTCATCCACCTTACTGGCCAAGGCCATCAAATTCGCCTCCTGAAGCTCCGTCAGCGGCGCATTCAAAAAGGCCACATTCACTTCCCCAGCCGTCGCCTGGGGCGTCAAATCTGCTGCTACAGCCAAGATCGCCTCCAACTCTGCCCCTGTCCGCACAAAGGTTTCTGACTTAAACCCCAATAGAGGTGCAATCCCGGCCTCAATCTCCTCGGCTAGCTTAACTGTCGATTCAGCGGAGGACTCAAAAATGACATTTCCAGTGTTGATAAATGTCTCAACCCCTTGATACCCAAGGCGCTCAAAATACTCAGCCAGCTCGTTCATCTTAATATAACGACCGCCGACGTTGATGGCACGGAGAAAGGCAATATGTTTTGGCAAACCTGTTCCTGCCCATTCATGGACTTAGACATTAGATCGCTGATTGTACCGAAAAATCGGCAGGACAGGGGTCGATCGTTACATTTTGTTTCACAGCCCGGAGGTATGGTGCGATCGCCCACGCTGCCAGGAGAATACAGTGGAACCCTATCCATCAATTTTTCTCCCATGAAAAACTCCTCATCACAGGCGCAAGCGGCTTCCTCGGCTGGCATGTCTGCCAAATCACCCAAACCCATTGGCAGGTCCATGGCACCTACCACAGCCATCCTGTCGCCATCCCTGGGGTCGCAATGCATGGCATCGACCTAACCGACGACCCAGCCCTCCGCACCTTCCTCCAGGAACTAAACCCCGACGCCATCCTCCATACCGCCGCCCTCTCCCAGCCTAACGCCTGCCAAGACCAACCCGAGCTTTCCTATTGTCTCAATGTACAGGCCACCTGGGCGATCGCCGACCATTGTGCCGCCGCCCAAATTCCCTACGTCTTCACTTCCTCAGAACAGGTCTTCGACGGCAACCATTCCCCCTACCGCGAAACCGATCGCCCCACGCCCCTAAACCTCTACGGCGAACATAAACTCGCGGCTGAAATGGGTGTGCTCGATCGCTACCCCGCCGCCGCTGTTTGTCGTATGCCTCTAATGTATGGCGTTTCACCGACGGCACCTAGTTTTATCCAGCCGTTTATTCAGCGGTTGCGATCGGGCGAATTACTTCAAGCCTTCACCGACGAAATCCGTACACCCGTGAGTGGTTTTGATGCAGCGAAAGGATTACTCATCGCCTTAGAAAAAGTGCAGGGCATTATCCACCTAGGCGGACAGGAAAGACTATCCCGCTACGAAATGGCACAAACATTGATCGAAGTTTTACAAATCGAAAATGCCCAGATCCAGCCCTGTTTGCAAGCCGAGGTTCAGATGTCTGCGGCGCGGCCTAGGGATTTATCTATGGATAGTGCGATCGCCTACAGTCTCGGGTTTCACCCCCAGCACTTTCGAGAGGTCCTAACCCGCCTCAAAATATGAGCCTAAGCCAACGTCATCAGTCCACCGACCACAGCTTGCACGGTCAGATTTGCCAAGAGTCCCAAGGCAGTACCGACCACAGGCACAGTGAACAATATTACCAGGACAAAAAGGCCAACTTGACTCTAATCATTGCTGCCTAACCCGCACCGCGAATGAATGATTCTGTTGGCGAATTCGTTAGGGGGCAACAGAATCTGCACTTCATAAGCATTTAGACTTCATTTAGTTGATTTGTTCTTCTCTAGGGGACGAGCAGTTTCAGTAGCAGCTTTCTCAACACTTAGATAAGCTAGCAAGAGAGGATGCCGGAGGCCCCTATGACAATTCGACCCCA
>JAAUSA010000009.1 GCA_012031975.1 Alkalinema sp. RU_4_3
AACCTGGACGCATATCTACCTCCTGATGTGTAAGGATTGAGGCTATGAGCTTTCTTTAGTGTAGGCTTATTTTCAATCTTGGCAAAAGTACGGAACTGTTGAACTACACAAACCAGGCTAGAACCAGGTTCAAGCTACAATGAGAGCGTCAAGTCGTAGCGACGAGGTTAATCCCCATGGTACGGGATCTAACGGATTCCTATCCCTACCGTTATCGATAATTAAGTCCCTGGGATTAACTTGGATCTTTAGTGATCTTCTCACATTAGGTGATGGTAGTGAAGTGAATTTTCAGAGGTGCCGGGCCACCATCATTTGGGACGGAGCATTTAAGGTGGTAGACGTAGCAGCATCAGAGACAGAGCCACTGTTGGGCATGGGTTTGTATGGATTTAAGCTCCAAGTTGCAGCTGTTGAGCGAGGCATGGTTACCATTGAGGCTATTTAGCCGTTGGATTACCCCCGATCGCAAAGCCTGCGATCGCTCTCCCTCACCGCCGGACTGGTGTGGAGATAATCCTTCACCCAGCGACAGGCGTAGGTTAATTCATTAATGCCTTTAATCTTGGTGAGATTCCAAAGCATCACCTTGCCATCATCCCCCCCCCGACGCCAACAGCTTCCCATCCGGCGTAAAGGCCAAACTCACGACCATCCCCCGATGGCCCGGTAAAATCTTCAATCGTTCACCCTCAGGACTCCAAAGTTTAATCGTATTGTCTACTCCCGCCGTTGCGATCATCCGACCATCAGGGCTCCAGGCCACACGGGTCAAACCCTGACTCTGGGCAGGTCGATCCCAGATCAACTTACCCTGCAAATCCCACAACTTCAAAGTATCATCCCGACTGCCTGTCACCAGCCGATCGCCCCCTGGATTAAAGGCTAATCCCCAGACCGCCCCCTCATGGGCCTTCAAAACCGCGCCCGGTCTCCCATCGCTGTGCCATAGCTTCACCAGGCCATCTTCACTGGCCGAAGCCAGCCAATCCCCCTTGGAACTGTAGGCCAATTTCCAAATCCGATCGTGGTGGGCCTCAAACTGGTTTTTTAGCTGGCCCTGGGGGGTCCAGAGTTTGATGCTCTGGTCGTCTCCGGCGGAGGCGATCGTTTGGCTGTCGGGGCTGATGGCTAGGGCGATCACTTCGGTGTTGTGGGCGACGAATTGTTTGAGGGGTTTTGGGCGGGGAGTGAGCTGCCAGAGGTAGAGCTTGCCGTCACTGCGTCCGGCGGCGAGGAATTGCCGATCGAGGCTGAAGGCGGTGGTCATGGTGAGGCCCTGGTTGCGATCGAGGTTTTGACTACCCTGCTGCGGTTGCCATATCAGAAACTGATCCCCTCCGGCGGCGGCGATCGTCTCGCTGTCGGGACTGGTGGCAATATCCCAGATGGTATCCTGGGCCGTGGCCAGCAGTTGGGGTAGGAGTAGGTTTTGCTGCCAGAGTTTGACATGGCCGTCTTCGCTGGCCGAGGCTAGGGTGCCGCTCTTCGATAGGGCCACGTCGCGGATGATCGATCGGTGTCCCGGCAGTTTGTGTAGGAGTTTGCCATCTTTGTCCCAGAGGCGCACTTCATTGTCGTTGCCGCCCCCGGCGATCAGCTCGCCATGGGTCGTATCGCGGCAGTCGATGCCCTGGAGGATGGTTTCGGTGGTAATGGTGCGTAGGAGTTTGCCCCCGGAGTCCCAGAGTTTGGCGGTGCGATCGGCGCTGGCCGAAACGAGGCGATCTTTGTTGCACCAGGCGATGTCCCAGACGGGGCCTTGGTGTTGATTCAGGGTGGTGAGTAGGGTGCCGTCGGTCTGCCAGAGTTTGATGGTGCGATCGATGCTGGAGGAGGCGATTCGAGTTCCATCGGGGCTGATGGCTACGCTCCAGACGCTGTTTTGGTGGCCTGGGAAGGTTTTGAGCAGTTTGCCATCGGATTGCCAGAGTTTGACGGTGCGATCGGCGCTAGCGGTGGCGATCTGCCTGCCGTCGGGGCCGAAGGAAACGCCCCAAATGGGGGCTTCATGGGCCTGGAATTGCTTGAGAAGCGTTCCGTTGAGTTTCCAGATCGAGAGGTTGCCATCGAGTCCAGCGGTGACGATCTGCGTTCCGTCGGGGCTGAAGGAGAGGCGAAATACTGTAGCGCTGTGGGGCAGGGTTTGGGCGAGCTGGCCGTTGCTGTGCCAGAGTTTGACGGTTTTGTCGTTGCTGCCTGTGGCGATCCATTGTTCGTCGGGGCTGATGGCGACGGTGAGGACGCCGCCCCGGTGGCCCGTGAGTTGGTTGATGCCCGGTTGGGATGGGTTGCTGGCGAATTCGTTAAATTCGCTGCTGCTGTAGACGGCGCGCTGGAGGGCTTCGGTGACTTGGGCCTGGAGGGCTGGGTCGGGGTTAAGGATCGTGGCGAGTTCGCGTTTGGCACGGATCGCGGCGATCGTCGCTTCGAGTTGATTGTCGTTGACTTGGCTAATGGCGGATTCGGCGAGGGCGCCCACTTCGCGAATGCTGGCCTGGCGGGATTGCCAGAGGGCAAGCAGGGTAGCGGCGATCGTCAGGAATAGGATGCTGCTGAGGGCGACGAGGAGCTGGCGTTGGAGTTTGTTGGCCTTGGATTCTTGGAGGAGGCGGGCCTGGATTTCCTGGGTGCGGGCGGCTTCTAGGGCGAGTTGGACTTCGCGGCGATCGCATTCACTACTGCCCGCTAGGAAACGGTAATCGATGTCGCTGAGTTGTTTGCCCTGGCTCCAGGTTTGGGCGTCAATTAGGGCTTGGCCCCGTAGGAGTCGGGATTGGTCCTGCTGCTGGGATGCGATCCAGGCGTTGAAGGCCTGGGAATAGGGGCGGAGGTTGCTGAGCTGGTGTTTTACCCATGCAAGGGGGAAGACGGCTTCGTAGATTGGGTTTTTGACCTGGAGGCGATCTCTGCGGTTTTCCACCAAACCACTCAGGAGCAGTTCGGTCTGTTCGGGGCTGGCGTCGGTGACGATGCCTTGGTTTTCCAGCACCTTTTGGTAGAGGCCGAGGATTTTGCCCGATCGCGATTCCTGGCGCAGGAGGCGATCTCTAATGGTGCGCAGGTGTTCTGGATGGTCCTGGGCGGGCCAATGCTGGATGATTTGGGTCTGGACTAGGTCGGATATCCAGGTGGCTTCAAAGCCCTGGGGAATTAGGAGGGCTTCGTCGCGATCGATCCATTGATCTTGGATAAATCCACAGATTTTCTGGGTCAGGAAGGGCTGGCCCTGGGTCCATTTGAGGATTTCTGCCATGGTCCGTGTGGGATCTTCTGCGATGTCGGTGAGGCCGTCGGTGAGGGGCTGGACTTCCTGGGGTTGGAAACCTTGGAGTGCAATAGCGCGGCCAATGTTGAAGGGGGTGCGAGTGCGATCGCGGATCAGTTCTGAGGGGGTGGTGGTGCCGAATAAGGCCCAGGTGAGCCGCTGGTAGTCGGGGTCGGAGGCTTGACGGTTGTGGCAGGCGCGGATCAGGGCGAAGAGGTCATCGACTGAAAAGGGGAGGCTGAGTAAACTATCGATTTCGTCGATGAAGATGACGAGGCGCGGTGTTGGCAATTCTGCTTTGAGGAGTCTGTCGATCAGGCGACTGAGGCGCTGTAGCGGAGAGAGGGCTTGGTGCTGCTGCCACCAGGTTTGGAATGTCTCTAGGGGCAGGCCAAACCCCCGCAGTAGGCTGGCGGCGATGCTGCTGTACCATTGCTCGGGGGTGATGGTTTCGCTGCCGATGCTGGAGAGGTCGATGGCGCAGCAGCGCAGGCCCTGGGCTTCGAGTTGGACCTGGGTCTGGATGCGCAGGCTGGATTTGCCCATTTGGCGGGCGTTGAAGACGTAGCAAAGTTCCTGGGCCAGCAGGGCGTTGTATAGCTCAACGTCGGCCTGTCGGGTGACGTAGCAGCTTGAATTTTTTCTGAGGCTTCCGCCCACTTGGTAGTGGTGAGGCATGGAGGTGGCGATTGCTAGGGAACTGTTCTCTAGCTTACGGCTTTTTGGGGTGTGGCTTATTGCTGGATCTGGGTCATCAGCCAAGCCATGGTGGCGGATTGGTTGCTGCTTCGGCGACGTTCGAGGGTTTCTTTGAGGAGGCCTAATTCTAGACCAGGGATGACTTTGGAGGTTTGGATGCGTTGGCTGACGCCGATATTGCTAATTGAAAAGGCGATGATTTCGCAGGTTTTGACGCTGACGATCCAATATTCTGAAATGCCGAGTTCTTCGTATTGCAGTCGTTTTTCACCTTTGTCATCGCTCAAGGTTGTGTCTGAGATTTCGATGACTAAGCTGGGTAGGGGATGGATATCGAGGTTGATGATGTGGGTTCCATTGGGAATTGCATCAACGTTGATACCTGTGTAGCAGGAAATGTCAGGTTGGCACTCATCATGGCCAGTTTTGCGATAGGAACAGGCATCATGACAGTTGATGGGAATTTCTCGAACCATGGCATAGAGTCCGATCGCCAGGATGATGATGGTGTGGTCTCTGGAATGATCGGCTCCCGTGGACATGGCTTCAAACCTCATTGCGCCTTTGTGATAGTAGCCTTTAGATTTGGCATGGGTTGGATCGTCGGATAGCTGGACGAATTCCTCCCAGGAAGCCGTGATCCAGGTGTCCATGGGGACTTGGGTGGATGGGGGTGAGGGGGCGATCGGGCTCATGATTTGTCCTCTGGGGTCTAGTCTGTCCGATTATAACCTGCCTAATAGAGCGGCCTATGTGGTTTGGCACTGGCCATGGTTGAAGTTTAATTGATTAGTACGGAAGAACTCATCTATCTAGAGAGATAGTCCGATCAAGCCACCATATCAAACAGCAATACCTCTGCATCTCCCTGGGCTTGCATTACCAAGCTCGACTCCTGGGCGATCGCTGCGCCATCGCCTGTATTTAATACCTGGTCATTCACCTGCACCGATCCGCGTGCCACCTGGAGCCAAGCCACGCGCCCCGGCGAAAGGGCTTGCTCCAAGGACTGTCCGGCGGACAACCGAGCTGTATAAAAATCCACATCCTGGTGAATGGTGATCGATCCTTCTCGACCATTGCGTGATCCCACCAGCCTCAACTGATCCGATAGATCCTCGGATGCAAAGTGCTTCTGCTCATAGCCTGGATCGATCCCTTTTTCCCCTGGCAGAATCCAGATTTGCAGAAAATGGACATTGTCGGACGATGAAGCATTGTATTCGCTATGTTGAATTCCAGTTCCCGCAGACATTCGCTGAATATCGCCTGGGCGAATCACCGATCCATTGCCGATACTGTCTTTATGCTCCAAGGCCCCATCTAGCACGTAGGAAATAATTTCCATATCCGCATGGCCATGGGTGGCAAAGCCTTTGCCTGGAGCCACCCGATCCTCATTGATTACCCGCAATGGTCCAAAGCCCATGTGCTGGGGATCGACATAGCCCCCAAAGGAAAATGTATGCTGACTATCTAACCAGCCAAAGTTAGCACGACCTCTGTCTTGGCTCGATCGCACAATAATCATGGTTTATGCCTCCGATATCATCCATTCATTATGACTGGGAGGCCGATTTTCTGCCCTGGAAGAACGAGATTATTTTATAAATTCCAAACCCAAAGATTCCTAGGACGATCGCGGCGGCTACCACCGGAGCCACGATCGCCAGCACCGACAGAATCACGGCGATCGCCAATTCCCCAAAGGCAAAGATGGGGTTTGCGAGGCCCCCTGTGGCGGCGGTCGATCCGCCTCGCAGGAGGTTCATTAGACCTTTGGTGATGCCTGCGGCTCCGCCCCCAAAGGCTAGGGCTAGTACCCATTTGGCGAGGGGGTCCATTTCTGGGGCGAGGGATGCGGCGACGATCGTTCCGGCGAGAATTGCGGCGGGGGTGGCGACGATATCCAGGAGGTGATCGAACCAGGGGATGGAGTAGCCGATGATTTCGAGCAGGGCGCGATCGCGAACAAGGTCATGGCCTGGGGATTTTCGATCCAGTCGAAGCGGGCGGGCAGGTCCACATGGCCCAGGACTGAAGCCGTGCTCAAGGCCAGCAGGGGGATGAACACCCGAAACCCGGCTGCTGCGCTCAAGCTGATCGCCAGCATCACTTCCACCACCGTCTGCACCGGAAACGCCATAACCCACCTCGGAAAACACAGATTTCCTTCCTATGGTATTAGGAATCAACAAATCCCGATAAATTGTGGGGATTTTCTTAAGCCTGAGGCACCAAGCCCGACTGCTCCAATTCCCGCAACTGCATCGTCAGCACCCGCTCCGTCACCCCCGGTAACTGCTGCCGCAACTCCCCATACCTCCCAAATGCCACGAGGGATTTGGAATCGTGACCCATTGTTCTATTTTACAGTGGCCCTGAAGCGAATAAATCCGTAGGATGTCGCAGGTATGCCGGATGCAGTAGCGCGGGGGATGGTGCCTAGATCAACAATTACGCCGCCTCTGCCATTATTGATGCCGTTTTTGCAAGGGCCAGTAGTGGTCGATAGTTCGGGTGAATTATCGATATAGAATCCGGGGGCAGGGGGTGCGATCGGTGTACTACCACCTTGACTAAACACTAAACTATTTGGCACGTAGGTATTATTGGCCGGAATAAAGTCACAGATTTTCAGATTTTTTGCATCTACACCGCCATCGGAGAGGAAATAAATTGTATATTCAATTTCCTCATTAGGGCGGGGTAGTTCTGTCCCGGCAGGTAGACTTTCAGGGCTGATCGCACCCTGAAGCAAGCTGCTGAAGTTAGGGGTGGCTCCAACTGTGGGGGACTGGCTGGCGATCGCCGTCAGGGCAGGCCAATTGGGAGCATTGTCATCCGGTGCTGTGGGATCAGCCGCCAAAACAAAGTCCACATGGTTATTTAATGAAGTGGTTGCAATTTTAGTAATCCGTTTTACTAAACGAACTCTGGGAGGTGGCGAGACAGTTAGCAAGGTGGGGTCATCATCACCGTTTTTAGTTGGATCGTTGCCAGTATTCACACCATCATCGGTGACTTGAGCGATCGCTCCCGTTGGGGCATCAGCGTCAGAAAGAACCGTGGTTGTTGTCGTTGCAGTAGGCTTATAGGTGGCGATCGCCTGGTTGTTAATGGTGGTACCAGCGGTGAGAATTTTGGCGGTGAGTTTGATGGCGATCGTTGAGTTGGCAGGTAAAGTTGTGGCATTGATCAGGTTGCCAGTGCCTGCGTAGGAAGGGTTTAGAGCTAAGGTGGCGTTGGTTTGGCTGGCGATCAAGGCGCTGACAAACTGTAGGGATGCAGGTAAATCATCCTGCAAAATAAACGTATCGGCTGGGCCTCCCCCCGTATTTTTATAGGTGATCAAATATTCCACCGTATCACCCGTGCTAGGGCCACCACTGCCATCGGTATCTAGACTAATTTTAACCGATTTAGTCCCTGAAACGGTAGGGGCTAGCGCTTGGATGATCACATCTGCGGTGACTGCTGCACTGGGGAAATAGGCCCAAGTGTCCACGGCCTTTTTATCGCCATACCCAGAGGCATATTTTCTAGGTGCTGCATTGCTATCAAGACCACCACGGGCATCACAGGGAGGATTCGTCCCAGAGGTAGGACAGCCTAAAGACACTGGTGTGGAGCCCAAGGCATAGTCGCGTTCATCATAGAACACCGTATATTGGTTACTCCCAACGGGGAAGGCCCCCGGAGGATTGAGCATTTTAATCGTAAACCCTTCGTTATTATTTTCCGCATCGAGAAGAGGAAAGTGGTATTCGCCACCTTTCATGATAATTCTGGCAGGATAGGCTGCATTATTAGCTAAGGGCGGCACATTAGCTCCTGAATTATTCTTGCCATCCCAAAAAACTGTATTTAAACCAATTACAGCCGTACCATCAATTATACGATCTCCCCCCGATGCTGTAAACGCTCCATCATTATTAGCATCAATTGCAATTTGAAAGCCGTCGTCTGTGGCTGAATCAAATTTAAAATTACCACCGATGCCCGTCAGTGTTAAATTGTTCACCTGGCCTTCAAATTTAAAATTAGTAGCAGGTATTGGTAATATGGGTGCTGATGGATAGCCCAAGGCTGTAACCACTTCCTCATCTGGCGTATTAAAAAAGATTTTATGCTGGGGGCCTTGGACAGTTACTCCACCTATCAATGGAGGTGTAACTGTGTTGTCACCTCCCCCACTACCCGATCGATATAAAGATTGCCCTGATGGAGTCAGGACTCCGCGATCGTTAGCAATAAAAATAAAGCCATTAGGATCTAGCCCTTGGGAAGTGGTAGGACTAAGATCGGTACTATAGCGATACCCGCCGTCTGTCAGAATAAATAGCTCTGATCTTAAATAACGATTGTTAGAAACCATATACAAGGCAAGTTTATCAACAAATACTCGACCCTTTAGATTCGTCACAGCAGTTGCACTTGTCCGCACTGTCACATCCCAAAGTGCCAATCCTGTTGCCTGGTCTGTCAGAACAGGTGCGCTGGCGGTAATGGCTGTACCGGACTGAGTCGTACCAACACCACTAGGTCCTGTCATAATAACAGTGTAGATACCACCACCAGTAGATGGGACCGTATATTTACAAGAATCATAACCTGCATCCAATGCCGTCACCTTAGGACCAAAGGATTCTTGTGCTGGCGTCGTCAGCAAGCCTTTACCAAATTGGCTAGCTCGACAATCAAGCACAGGTGTAGTTGTGGCAGGATCATCTCCAGGGGCATAGAGCTTCACGTTTCCCCCAGTTCCTAAATTAATTGCACTGGAACCTAAGTGAATGACTTCTCCAGGTTTAGCAAAAACCTGGGGAATCGTCTGGCGGGCCAAGCCCCCGGTCGTATTGAGCCGATTTTCTGTATAGGGACGATGATCGGCAGTTGAGATATAGTCTTTAATGAGCTCATAGCTCCCCTCTGCCCTCGCAGACTGAGTCGAACCCACGATCGAACCCACGATCGAACCCACAACAAAACAGGTGAGTAATCCGAATAAACTTGTTTTTTGAGCTTGCTGTTTAATCACTGTACTACACCACTTGGAGGAAAGAAAGAAGAGGGAAGAAAGAAGAGGGTTATTTGACGGTTGGTACTGCTGCTTTGGAAGCTTTCTGTAGGCCAAACCCATTAAACAGCTGATCGAGCTTAACGGTCACACCTAAATACAGCCCGCCCGCCGATCGCGCAATGCCCAGATCGCGATCCCTGGCCTTACCAAAGCTGTAGCCCAGTCCCAGCCGCAAATTGGGCGAAACGTAATAGCCCCCTTCCAAGGCCCAGCCCACCTCCGAAAACTTGGCCGCCCCCGTCTGGCCAATCCAGCGACCTTCAATAGCCGCATCCCAGCGCTTCGCAAAGCGATAGGTAGCCTTTGCCTGACCGAGCGTGACAAAACTACTGGCCGTAAAATCATCCGCCAAATAGGTTCGACTGCTGCGAAACGCGAACTTCCCATAGAACTCCCAGCGCCAATCCGGGGTGTAAATCATCTCTAAGCCAAACAAATGCTCCTTCGAGCCCGTCCCACTGCCAATCAGCAGCGTCTCCGGAATCACCGAAGGATTGCGGCGATACTCATAGCGCAGCAAGGCATTAAAGCGATCGTCCTGGGGCTCTCGGTAGGCCAACCCCACCTTCAGCGCCGCCGTATCCCCCAAACCCTCCAGCCGAACATTCGCCGCACTCGCCTGCTGGTAGCTAGCTAAGGCCGTGATTGCAGGCGATAGCTTACCCGTCAACCCAGCACTAATTACAGTGTTGTTGCCCGTCGAAGAGAATCGATGCTCATAGCGGGCATTGGCCGTGAATCGATCGCCATCGTTATAGTTCAACCCCACACTGTAGTTGTCCCCCGAGGGTAAGCCCAAACTCGCGGCACTTTGGCCCGGTGTGAAAGCAGGTAAATCCTGACCCCCCGAGGCCGATCGCGTTCCACCGCTTCCGAAAATATGCTCATAGCTCAGATCCGCCCGCAGTCCTGGCGTGAGTTTTAGCGAATGTTTGACGCCCATGGAAGCCTGGGTCGTCAGCCCTGAATTGCCCTTGAGCAATGAGTAGCGCCCGAACAAATCTGTATTTGGCCCCAGGCGATATTCGTTGTTCACACTCAGGCTGGTGACGGCTTGGCCCGATCGCTGACCCCTAGTGTAAAACTGCTGGGCCAACTGCACATTCATGCCTGGCATGGTTTGCCAATTTAAGCCGATCAGATTGCGATCGCTAACGATCGAATCCGCATCCTTCGAAATCGTCGTTTCATTCTGCGCGAACAGACTTAGATTCCTGGCCACCGGGAGATTCAAGCGCGTCCGAAGCTGGTCAGAGCTGCCGCCGAGGTTGGTCAGGCGATCGGCGCGATCGCGATGCAGATAATCGAAGTTCAGGTTCGCCTTACCAATCTGCTGCTGTACCCCAACACTAAAGGTGCTGAGGGAATTATCAACCCGTGCCCCTGGCGTCGCTTCGGTCTGACCATTTAGCAATTCATCTAGAGTATTCAGCCTAGTGGGCGCAATGCCCTTGTTGTCTTCGTGGTCGTATTGAACTTTGAGACTGGTTTTCGCTGCGATCTTCGCCTGAACCTGGGCACCATAGCGGCGTTGGCCAGGCACGAAACTGACGGTGGAGTTATTACTAAAGCCTGCATCTGCCGATCGATAGTAGGCATCGCCCGTCACACCTTTGAATAATTCACCCTTGGCCGTGACACGATAGGCCATCCCCGACACGGAGCCAAAATCCAGGGAATCACTATTTGATTTAGCAATTTCTGCAATCAGCCTCCCCTTAGAACCGAGGGCGATCTGGGCGTCTGCACCGAAGAGTTCAAACTTCCGCGCTCCGAGATTCTCCTTCGCATAGCTCGCTCCAATCCACTGTTCTGTATTGCCGCCCTTGCCCAGATCGTAGCGCAGACGCGATCCCCAGATGCTGTTGTTGCTCCCAGGAGATTCGTACTCGTAGGTCGCCACAATCCGCCGCACCATTGGTTCACCCTGCCCCCCACATCCGTGCGCAACACAGGCTCCCGGAATAGCACGGAACCGCGATCGTAGTCAATTTCGTAATCCGGCCCCCGACTCAGGCGTTTTCGCGTAATTACGGTGCCGGGGCGATCGAGTTCCTCTGTCTCCAAGAAGATATTCTCCGTCCCTTCCACCAGCAACCGCCGCGACAGGAAGTAATAGCCACTCGTTCCATCTGGCAAAATCGTATCCCGTTGGAACCCCTCGACATCCGGGCTGTAGAAACCACTAATTTGCAGTTTCCCAACGTTGTAGTTTAATTTTAAACCATGGAGCGATCGCCCCACCGCCGTAAACTCCTGGGACGGTGAGGAAAACTCCTCCAGGCTGTAATCCCCCCACATGCCGTAGTCCAATCGACCACTGGCCGTCGTGCGTTCAAAACGCAAATAGAGGCTGTCCTTGGAAGGCGTTAGATTACTAACCTTGGACTGATCTCCGTAGGTCGCATAGGTCGGCTCACAAACGGCCTGTTCCTTATAAAGGCCCACGCTGCCATTGCAGGATTCATTCAATGCGCGGGTGCTGTTAAACGCCCCCGTCAGTAGCCAATCCCCTACTTTCCCGGTGGCAAAACCCGCTGCTTGGGTGGTCAGGTGGTAATGGTTATCGCGATCGCTCGGCAGAAAATCCCGGAATCGCCCATAGAAATTCGTCCCCCGTTTCCCAAGCCGCAAATCCACGACGCCCGTGGCAAGAGAAGGACGCAGATCGGTTTCAAATTGGATTTGGGAGAAGGCGCGCAGATCTCCGGCGAGGGCACCGATCGTTACGGTGCCAGCTTTGAGCATCGATCGCAATTGCGCCTGGAATTTGCCGTCGTTGACTTTGACCTGGAATCCGGGTTGAGCGAGATCTTCATCCGTGCCGACAAACTCCCCCAATTCAGCGGTTAGGGTCAGGCTGTTAATACCCGTGGCGAGGTTGCTATCCTTATCGAGAAGTTGGCCTGTGATGTTGGCGATCGATCGCCCATCCGCCGGAATGCGCGTTTCTTCGGTGCCTACGGTGAGCTTTGTCGCTGCGCCGCGCACCATGACGGTGGTGGAGGTGGTTTCGTCACCCGATTGAGCGGTGATTTCGTTTTTCCCGATATTTAAAGGGACGCCGTACCAGGTGGTGGTGGAAATTTGAGCGCGGCGATCGGTGGCGGTTTCCCCAATCCGGTTGGATTCGACGGGGGTTCCATTGACACGCAGATCGATCGGTTGGCCTGCTTTGCTCTGGACAATCACCGTGGCAGCGCCAATGCTCAAGACATCGTTGAGTTTGGGACTGAGGATTTTGAGGGTGGTTTGCGTGGCGGGGACAGCGGGTGAAACCTGGGGTAAAACCTCTGTTTTGGCGGTGGGAATTACTTCGGCGATCGAAGTTTGTGTAGTCTTTTGGGCGATCGCCTTAGTGGTATTTGCTTGGGCGACGTTTGCGTAGATGCCAGCAATAACGATGGTTAAGCCGACGGTCGAGTAGAAACGCTGTATCATTTTCCTGCCTCCTGAGCCTGCGGAATGACGCCGAAATTCATTTTGACTAGACTGCCAGGGGCAAGCTGGACCAGGCGGGAGCTATGGTTGCGGGCGATAAATTTCTCGTTGGGGGCCATTTTGTAGCCCGCGACGCTGGTCATATCGAGGACGCCTGTGTGATAGCCAGGCAGAACGTTGGCGACGGAAAAGCGGCCCATTTCATCGGTGACAATTCGATTGCCATCCTGGAGAAAAACCACCGCATTGGGAATACCAGGCTCGTCGGGCTGGGCTTCACCGTCTTGGTTGCGATCGAAAAACACCCTCCCAATAATCGTGCCGCAGTCGCTCAAAATCCCACCGCTTAGGCGCATCCGGTGGCGGGCCGGACCATCGCTGACCCGTTCGTTATTGTCCTGCCGTTGGGCAAAGGCGCTGGCCCGGTTTTCGCCGCTGCCTCGGATCGCGTCGGGGGTGAGGGTGACGGCGTAGGCGATGTTTAGGATCGCTGTGGGATCGGTGCTGCTTGGGGGAAGGTTCAGACCGTCAAACTTAATTTGAATGGCTTTGTCGGTGTTACTGACCACCGTGGCAGCGACCTTTGTACCCTTGAGTTCAGCGCGAATAGATTCGGGAAGAATTCGGAAACCCAGGGGCGGTGTATCAATGACAGAAACATCAGCCAACGGTGCCGTAGCGAGGTTTTTCACCGAAAGGCGATAGATGGCCGTGTCACCCACGACGGCGGCGGCGCGATCGCCCCCCTTCGTAATTTGAATGGCCTGCGCTTGGCAAACACTCGTATCCAGGTCCAATACCGCGAGGGACAATCCCGTCTGGGCGGCGTTTTGAATGGAAATGGTGCCTTGGACAGAAGCTTCGCCGCTGGTGCTGCTGAGGGGGCGACCGTCGAGGGCCGTGGCTAGGTAGGAAACTTGATTGCCGTTGCGTCCGGTAATTTCGATTCGCACCCGACGCGGGCTGTAATTGGCGCCCTGGGGCGGCGTAATCACGAGAATATAGCGGCGGCCCTGGTCGAGCTGACCGCGACCTAGATCGAGCAGGAAGTTATAGGTGCCTTCGCCGCCCGTGAGATTATAGGGGTTTAGATTACTGCCATTGGGATCGAGGCCCGCCGGAATATTATTGTTAGGAATATCCGGTGTTTCGGTTCCGGTCAAACTCACCAGTGATCCCAGCCCCACACCTGTGCTATCGGCTTCATAGATGCCCACCGAAAATCCGGTGTAGTCGTTTAATTGCTCTCCGGCGCAGCCTGTAATGCGACCGAGGGGATCGACCAGCGTCGGCGATAGCACATTGGTTTCCCCCGTTTGCACCTGACCATCGGGCATCTCGAAGGTATAGCTGGCCCGATTGGTCACAGGGGAGGCTCCCCGAGGCTTCGGTTGCACCTGGGCTTGGGTGATTTCTCCCATTGTCAAACCACTGAGCAGCAGTATTCCCAACGCGGGTTTAGCTAAATTTGATTGTTTGGACGATCGCTTGGGCCATCGCGTTTGGAACCGAAACATAATTAGTAACCCTTGCTAGGTAGGTCGCACCGGAGATTAGGGTCCTGGATATCAACGACCCAGAACCCTAAGGGGCGTTATTTCACACGCACTTCGTAGGCCATTTGCTGCTGGGATTTAGCATTTAATGCCTGATCGAGCTGCCAGCGCACATGGGTGTAATTCGCTGCAGGGGCAGGCTGCATGACGGTTTCGCCATTGGCTTGCTTGACGGGAATTTGGGGATTGGCCACGAAGGTTTTGCCGTTGTCAATGCTGAATACGGTTTGGGCCTTGGCGGTGCTGGTGGCGGAATTGAGTTTGAATTCCATGCCAGCGGGTACGGGTTGGGTGACCGCTAGGGATTTCGCTGCTTTGTCACCGACGTTTGCTGCCTTGACGTTAAAGCGGATAGTCGTGCCGGGCTGGACAGGGATTTTACTGTCGATCGCCTGCCAAGCCATTTCCCCCTTAGGGGTTTTGACGGCCTGCTGGGCAGACAGTTCTAGGTTCACCTGGGGCTTTTGCAGCAGCTTGCTGGCCATTTGGCGGCCTGCGTCCATGAGTTTGGTGGCAGCGGGGGCACCATCGATCGGCAGAATCGATAGGGTTAGGGCTGCACCGACGCCGACGAATGCAAGTTGTGTTTTAGAGAGTTTCATGGGTTGCATGGTAGAAGGATTGCAATAACAGACCTACTTCACCTGACGCTGGAAGGTAAAAATTCCAGTGGTTCCGGGTTCCAAGGTTGGTGGCTTATCCACATAGGTTTGGATATCCGTGCCATTGACCACCGTCGTCAACGTACCGCTTAGACTATCCTTGGCAGAACCCGGATTTGTCGTCCCCACGGTATCCTTAGTGGTGGCAAACCAAGTATTCGGTGGGGCCAACCCATCCTCTGTGATGGTCAGATCCTAGCGGAAAGCGCCACACTTCCAGAACCTACCACCGCTGCAGAGGAGAGGTTTTTGTAGGTAATCTGGTACTCAATAATCCGACCCGGACGCAAGGCTGGAGACAGCAGCGTCGTATCACTGGTAAAGGGCACAATGATCGTGCTGCCATCCCAAATCTGTGCCTTTTTCTCCAAGCTCAGATAGCCGCTGTAAATGCGATCGATCGTCTGGTTCGTCGGCTCGTCGGTATCCGGCGTCTTGTCCCCATCGAGATCCACGAAGGCCGTGATCATCACCGGGAATTCCTTCAGTTGATCGACAATCGGTAGATTGACTTCCACTGTGTAACTAGCAGTACTGCCGCCAGGAACGGTCACTGTGGGCGGGACACCCCCCGTTGTGTAGACCGTACCGTTGTAGGTAAAGACCACAGGAGCACCAGGGCCTGTCCCATCGGGATCGATCGTCACTGTCGTCCCCGTTGGAATGGCCCCAGGCGTTGCGGGCGGCGTCGGCACCAAGGTAATTACCTGGGTCGCCGGGCTGTCATTGCGCAGGGTATTGTTAAAGGTAACAGGCGGCGTTTCTGCATCCGTTAATTGTCTGGTTGGATCAGCGCCGGGCGGTAGCACCAGGGATTTGTTGGTAAAGTCATCATTGGTATTACCGGGCGATCCTGTGGCAGCAGGGGCACCGTTGGGGCCGTTCAAAATGCCAGCAGCAACTGTAAAGACCGTCGATTCACCCCCCGAGGTGGTCCCTGTATTTTTGGTCGTGGGATCGGTCGTGATCCCGCCTGTGGGGTCGGGATCATTCGGGTCTGCTTTCCCCGTAGTGATTCCTGGGGTCCCACGGTGGGGTTGGTGACAGGATTCGGGTCCGTGCCTTCAAGACCATTGTTGGAAATATTATCCCCGGATTGGTCATAGACGATTTGCGTCGGAGTACTCGGCACCACAGGCCCTGGACCAGATTGGCCAAATACTTCGGCAATACTGGCGATCGGCCCGCCCGCAAAGGTCGCATTCGGGGTCACTTCAAAACTAAAGCCGGGTATTGTCGAATTCCGGGCAACCGTGCCCGTTTTGACATAACCAATTCGGGTAATCCCCCCCGTCGTCGGTCTTGTATCGGTCCAGATGGCATTCAACGCATTGACGGTGTCAAGATCCGAAAGCGTGTATACAACCGTCCAGCCAGGAGCTGGTGTCGGATTGATAGTGCTCAGGGTGGTGCCAGCGGGAATGGCATTGGAAATCAGGATGCGATCCTGCTTAGTGCCATTGAGATCGATCTCAGTCGCGACCAAATCCGCTGGCGTCAGACCGGGTGGAATAATGGCGGGATCGGGGTTTTTGAGGGTGATCGCAAAGGTGAGTTTGTCATCCGTGAAGGGCGATGGTGTCCCATTATTGTTGTAGCCGCTGACGGATTCGAGGATGGTCGCAAAGGCTTGGGGCCGGACACCAATGGTAATTGCAGTGGTCGTGGTGGCCATGGCTTCGCGGATGCCATTGACGGGGGCACCCGCGATGGTCGATTCACCGGTTGCACCCAGGGCATTGTCTTCGGTGCGCAGATCGTCGGCGATCGTGCCTGTTTGGGGCACATCCTGGGCATTGGCGAGGACGGCTGGTGTGGTGTTCGCGGTATCCCCAAGGCTGACAAAGGTGGTGGCATTTAACGTTGCACCGGGTTTTGCCTTGATTTTGACGGTGATGGTTACTGTACCAATGTTACCAGTGCCTGGATAAACCTGAATCGAGCCATCGGCCCCCAGATAGGTTCCTGTGGGCACACCGGGCTGAAGGGGCAGGTTTTTCGTCACCCCGTTGGCCGCGACAACGGTCGGGGTCCCCACAATTTCAAAGTCCGTGATATTCGTCAGCTTAGGCATCGGGATGACAAACTGCGTTGCGTCGTTACCCGTGTTGGTAATCGTAAACGTCACTTCGCTTTCGCCACCTGCCACCACCGAGGGCACCGTCGGCGCACCCACCGCTACATTAATCCCAGCGACTTCAGCAACTTTGATTTCTACGGTATTCGACGTGGCATTGTAGTTTGTCGTCCCATCATCGTAGGTCGCCGTCGCCTTGTTCGTAATCACTTCTCCAGCCTTAATTCCCTCTGCAATCGCAGGCGCCACCAACGCAAACGCACCGCCGATCGCCACGAGCGTCATTAAAAAACGACTGTGCGATCCCCATCTCTTATGCATATACACACCAAAACCTGGAAAATGAGTATCGAAAATAAGCCTGACTTTCTATCACAAAATCAGAGCCAAAAGTATTCTGCAAAACCGCTAAACATCCTGCCCAGACTCTGGTATCAGAGCATGGCCCATAAAAAATACGTGTTACTGCGCAAAAACAACGAATTTGGAATGGGTTGGGCGATTATCTATGGTATATTTGTCGATGAGTTATGCGAAACGCGATCGAATGTGTTGTTCTGAATCATTCCCGCAGAATCCCTGTATACCGTGGCTGGATCTAAAACGATCGAATGCCACTGGCCCTAGATTCATACAAATCTCCAGTCCTCTGAAGCGTAACCCTGGGGTTCAGAACCCTAATGCACCTGCTGATAACATACCCACATCCCTCAGCATAGATAACATCAGAAAGAGAATGTAGGGAGAATTCATGCTGAATGTTCCAGACGATCGCTCAGTTTAGTTGTAGGGATTGATGCCTATTTTAAAAGAAAACATCAGATTAGAAGGTAAACCCCTAGGTAGTGAATCTGTATCGCGGGGATAGTTTCCGTAGGAATGCTTAGTGGAATTGCCAAAATACCCTAAGGATAAGTCGCAGATCGCCAGATAACTAGATGGCAATACCAATCAGCCCGCATCTTTTAGATTCTGCCCTAAACTGAACAGAAATAGACCTATTCCAGCCCAATTTGCCCAGCCAGCTTTTCCAACTGTTCCAACCCGCGTAAGGATCCACCAATCAGTTTCATGGCCCGCAGGGGGGCCCGCAGCATCGCCAGGGCCAGCTTAATCGGTAGAAGATTACCGTCAGCATCGATGGCCCCACTCAAATCCGGCAGATCCTGGGCCGCAGAGTCACTCACCACCCGCAGCATTGAGGTTTTGTTGGGAAACGCCCGCGCTATAGCCACCCCTTCCATATCCACCACATCCCCCAGATGCGCCAACCCCTGTTTTTCCTGGGCAGTGGTCAGAACGCGATCGCTCGTCACCCCCCGCACAGGTTGACCCAGCCCCTCAAACCCCGCCATCATGGGCCAAACCTCTCCCGAGAGCGTTTGACAACAGGTGTAAACCACCGCATCCCCGGCGTTTAACTCCGGATCTAAGGCACCGCACAGACCCATGACGATGATTCGATCGGCTGCGATCTCCTGGGTCTTCAGCCACCTTGTAACCGGAACGATGCCGATCGGAATGGCAAGCACAGCAACAGACGAGGTCTGGCCCAAACCTCGTCGCACTGCTTTATATTCCGAACCCTGGGGGACTAGAACGATCGTGTTCATTAGGGCATGGTGAAGATTGGCACCTTGGCTCCGATCGCATTGGGATCCATGGGCGTCCCCACAAACGGCTGGACATTGCCCAGGATATTAAACACTGGAGTCTGGGTATCTTGGCGTGTTTCACCCTGGGGCCGCTTGAGATTACCCTCTGGGCCACCGCATCGGCCATAGCAGATTCGAACAATCGAAATTGCAGGTGCTTGGGGGACCTGCAATTCTATCCCCGAGCCCGGAACCACAGGCGGAGCAGGAATGCTGCCTCCAGGACCCACTGTTCTCGGTTCCGTTTTGAGCAGGTCCTTGGCACTAAGCTGCTGGCTAGAAGTCGCCACTGGCGCGGCAGCCTGGGCGATCGCGCTCGATCCCAGCAATGCCGCAAAAACCGTCACCGTCATCATCCGAAACATACTTTTCATGATGTTTTCTCCTGAGGGGAACGTGGGATCTTACGACCCGGTCACGTGGAATGGTATATGTAGTCAATTCTAATCAAGCGCGCGTCAGCAAACGGTAAAACCGATGGTGATCGCCCAAATTGTCATTTTTCCTAATGTTTAGCAATCAAGGTATATGAAGGTTTTTGTCACGGGGGGAACGGGATTTGTCGGGGCCAATCTGGTGCGATCGCTGCTGGATAAGGGCTACGAGGTGCGGGCGCTGGTGCGAGGTGCGAGCGATCGCGCCAATCTCCAGGGTTTAGATGTGGAAGTTGTTACAGGCGACCTAAACGATCCCGACCTGGTGCCCAGCCTCCGGGGATGCCAGGCCCTCTTCCATGCGGCGGCCCACTACTCCCTCCTACAGAAGGAGCGCGATCGCCTCTTCCAGATCAATATCCTCGGCACCCGAAACATCCTCCGAGCCGCTCGGGAGGCCGGAGTCGAGCGGGTGGTCTACACCAGTTCCGTGGCGGCGATCGGCGTCCCAAGTGACGGCTCCCTGGCGGACGAAACCTACCAGTCATCGCCCGATCGCCTGATTGGTGCCTATAAGCAATCGAAGTACTGGGCCGAGCAGGAGGCAAGGAAGGCCATGGACCTAGGCCAGGACATTGTGATTGTCAGTCCGAGCAGTCCGATCGGCCCCTACGACATCAAGCCGACACCGACCGGGGACTTGGTGCTGCGTTTTTTGCAGGGACGGATGCCCGCCTATGTGGACACGGGGCTGAACTTTGTGGATGTGCGGGATGTGGCCCAGGGGCATATTCTAGCCCTGGAGAAAGGGGTGGGGGGCGATCGCTACATTCTCGGCAACGAAAACCTTTCCCTGAAGTCAGTTTTAGCAATGCTGGGCACCATCACGAGTCGAAAACCGCCCCAATGTCAGCTGCCCCTTTGGCTGCCCCTGGGCATCGCCTGGGTCGATGAGAAAATCCTGGGCAGCCTGGGCAAAACCCCTTCTGTGCCCATCGATGGGGTGCGCATGTCCCGGCAAAAGATGTTTTATAACCCGTCAAAAGCCGTCAAAACCCTAGGCCTGCCCCAAACTGAGGTGGCGATCGCCCTGGCAGATGCTGTAGATTGGTTCAAGCGTAATGGCTACGTTCAATAGGCATCTTTCTAATCCTGTGAGGAGATTATGGCGGTTCAATTACAGCAGGCTCTCTCGATCGGCAGTTATCTACTCAAGCAGCGCGTCACGGGGAAAAAACGGTTTCCGCTGGTCCTGATGTTGGAACCCTTGTTCCGCTGCAATTTGGCCTGCACGGGCTGTGGCAAGATTCAGCATCCCAAGGAAATCCTCGTCCAAAACCTGACCCCCGAGCAATGCTTTAAAGCGGCAGAAGAATGTGGCGCGCCCGTGGTCTCGATTCCAGGTGGCGAACCGTTGCTGCATCCGCAAATTGACGAAATTGTCGAGGGTTTAATTGCCCGCAAGAAATACATCTATCTCTGCACCAATGGAATTCTGCTAGAGAAGATGATGCACAAGTTCAAACCCTCGCCCTATTTCACCTTTATGGTGCATTTAGACGGCATGCGGGAATGGCATGATCAATGTGTCGATCGCAAGGGCGTTTTCGATATCGCCGTGGCAGCCATTAAAGCCGCAAAGGCAGCAGGATTCCAGGTCAATACCAATACAACGGTCTACGACGGTGCCAAGCCGGAGGAAATTCAGGAGTTCTTTGATTTCCTGGCGGACTTGGGCATCGACGGGATGCAAATTTCGCCGGGTTATAGCTACGAATGGGCACCGGACCAGGAACATTTCCTAAAGCAAGAGGGCACCCGTCAGTTGTTCCGTCAAATCTTGGCCCCCTACAATGCGGGTAAAAAGCCAAAGTGGCAATTTAATCACAATCCGTTGTTTTTAGATTTCCTCACTGGAGAAAAGGACTACGAATGCACCCCCTGGGGCAGCCCGAGCTACAGCGTGTTGGGTTGGCAGAAACCCTGCTATTTGCTGAATGAGGGTCATGTTAGTAGTTTTAAGGAACTGACAGAGCTGACCGACTGGAGCAAGTACGGCAAAAAGAGCGGCAATCCCCAATGCCAGGATTGTATGGTCCATTGTGGCTATGAACCGACGGCGGCGATCGATGCGTTGCAGCCGAATAATATGGGGAGGGCGATCGGTGCGTTGTTTGGGTAAATAATCCGGTAGGGGCGCGTGCAACGCGCCCACTATCTATCCCAGCGCGTTGCACGCGCCCACTATCTATCCCAGGATATGGCCTGTTTCCTACCAGGGATTTCCCACCATTGTAAACCCTGACCAGTAATAGGGATGACTAAATACCTTTGTACCCTCGATCGCCAACCCCTTCGGCAGAGTCACTACTCCTTGACTGGTCATTAATCGATCGCCCTCAATCCTTACCTTCCCATCCCGTAAACCCGCCTGTGCTGCCCTCAATGCATCGGTCCGCGAAGGCTGCTGCCTCAACTGGGTATAAAACTCTGACATCAACGCTAAGGTTCCTAAATCCGACACTTGCCACAGACTGCCCATGGCTGTCTTCACGCCCGATAGCGCCGCCAATCCCGTAAAGCCCAGTTCTGCCTCTGGATTCCCCGTCGCGGTATTACAGGCACTCAACACCAGTAATTCTGGCGCCAAAGCCTCTAAATTCAGATTGTGAATTTCTTTGAGGTGGAGCGATCGATCCCAAAGATGAATCAATGACTGATCCGGACTGCCCTCATTAAATTCTGCATGGGTGGCTAAATGTAAGATGCCTGGTTGTCTTAGCCGCAGTGCCTGCAAAATTCCGTTATAGGTAAACTGCTGATTCAATAACCCCGCCTGTCCTCCAAACTGTCGCTGAATCGCCTCTAATTCTAACGGCACCGCAGGCAGGGGCTCTTGGCCTTTGATATTATCGGATCCCATGGCTAATACTGTCTGATTCTTTAACAATTTCACCCGCTGATCCAATAGCCCCAAACTCGGTACCACCGATATTCCATAGTGATTAATGGCCCAGTCGTTATGATGATTCATTGCGGCCACAGGCACCGATCGCAATCCCTCATCCAACACATAGATCAAGGTCTGGGTCTTCGCTCTCCTCAAATCTGACTCGATCGGCTGCAACAACCACTGATAAAACTGATTGCCAAACACTGGAAAGCTCTGACTGTTTTCCACATCATCATTAATCAAGCGGAAATTAGACATCTCCTCTGCGATTTGCGATCGCGTAAAAGCTGTCGATCGCCGCACCACCTTCCCCTCGGGATGGACAAACACCAAATCTAGGCGATCTCCTGGACTCGGATTGCGGGCTCTAAGCAGATTTGGTATTGCACCACCTCCCTCGGCCTGCTGATTCGGCACAATCACCGCTGGGACAAATACCGCATAGATCACCGCAGGCTTCAGTCCCGACTCCCCACGAATTTTACGTAGCGAATCTTGGATTGATTCACCCGTTTGCCGACTCCTAGCTGTCAAGCTCCCCTGGGCATAATTCTGAAATTCCTGGGTAAAGCTATCATCTAAGGTCGTTAAACTATCTACAATAAATGGGTTGGCTGACAGTTGAAATTCAGACTTTTGAAATTCAGACTTTGGCTCGATCTCAGGAGGTTTGGGAACTGCGGACTTGGGTGGCTTCGGTGAAGGTGGTGGAGTGACGGGAGGAACCACAGGAGGGACTACAGGAGGAACTACAGGAGGGACTACAGGAGGTAAACTATTTGTTAGAGAGAATTGTGTTGCGATCGCTGTCTGTGGATTCGTCCCAAGCTGCGCCTGCACATTGTAAGAACCTGCTTCAGCATTGGCCATTGGAGCGACTTGAGCAATATTATTGGCGATCGTCACAATTTTCTGATTCTCTGGCAACATTGCACTTGGACCTGTTATTGGGGTCGAGAATAGAAGCTGCCCACCGTTTACGGGCTCATTGAATAGACTAGATATAGAGACCTGTAAGGGTGCTGAAAAGGCCTGATTAATCAGTGCTGTTTGGCCATTGCCTGACTGCGGCGACAGGATAAAGCCTCGGGATTCAAAGGCCCCAATATCAATGGCGCCAATGCGTGCCACCCCTCGCTGATCAACCGTTAGGGTGGAATTACCTGCATCTATCGCTGGGCTGCCTGGCAATAGCGCATAGGCTGTGCCAAATGGCGACAGTAAGGGGATCACTGGGGAAGCTACTGTGCCGATCAGCGGACTAGGGGCAAATCCGATGGCACCTTCACTGACTCCAATTAAATTATTCCCCTGGTCGATTATCCCAGCGGATACATCGGCATTGAGCGCAGCAGTATTATTGGCAATCAAACTATTCTTAATACTCGTGTTCGAGGGCATCAAAGCTCCCAAGCCACCCCATCGACCAAACCCGTTGCCATCGGCATCAGCTACATTTTCTGTGATGGTTACACTGTCTAAATTGAGGTTGGTATTATTATTGTTCAGGCCACCCCCTCGACCATTGGCTCTGTTTTTTGCGACGGTTACGTTGGTTAAATTTGTGATCGATTGGGCAATGGAGAGTCCACCTCCATCGGAACTGGCTTGATTGCCGAGTAGGGCCGATCGATCGATCGCCAAGACACTAGTTAGCGTTTGAGGATTGAAGTCGATGCCGCCGCCA
Organism: Alkalinema sp. RU_4_3; assembly: GCA_012031975.1. Taxonomy (GTDB): domain Bacteria; phylum Cyanobacteriota; class Cyanobacteriia; order Leptolyngbyales; family Leptolyngbyaceae; genus JAAUSA01. The sequence goes on from JAAUSA010000009.1 coordinate 23,456, forward strand.
TTGGCCCCAGATCTATTTTGTTCGATCAAGCTCTCAGTGATCGTGAGCATGCCATCAAAGCCATTGTAATCCTGGACCCCAATCCCGCCACCGTTTGAGGCCGATTGGTTGCCTCGGATGGTGGTTCGATTGATTCCGAGATGGGTGACACCGCCGACACTCAAGCCACCGCCGTTAAATTGGGTGGCTTGGTTCCCATCAATTAAGGAATTATCGATCAACGCATTGGATTTATCGCTTAGAAACAATCCGCCCCCTAGCTGGGCTTGATTATTATTGAAGTGGCTATTCAATATAGTTGCTGTCTGCGAAGTCGAGAATAATCCACCGCCTATGCTTGCTTGATTTCCGCCAACTTCGATCGCTTGGGCATCGATTGCACCTTCAGAAAAAATGCCCCCGCCATTGCCCCCGGCAGTACTATTTACAACAGATGTGGTTGTAATATTTAACTGACCTAATCCAGCGGAATTCGTAATAAAGATAGAACCGCCGCGATCCCCGGCATTATTACGGTTGAGGTAGACCTTCTCAATACTGGTATTGCCACTCGAAAAGATGCTGCCACCATCTCGACCACTTTGATTGTTCTGGACCGAAGCAATCTCGACCCTTAAGGCGCCTTGATGTTGGTAGATTGCCCCCCCATCTGTTGCGGCGCTGTTACTATCTAGTCCCACTTCCAGGATAGAGGTTGTTGCGCGATCGGCATAGATTCCACCCCCTTGGCCGAGCGATCGGCTAGCGGTGAGTGCTGCAAAACTAAGGTTGAGCCTACTATTGGCAGCGCTATAAATCCCGCCGCCCTTATCCGTCGCCAATCCATCATGGAGACCCAACTGGGAAATATCTAACGTAGCATTAGCTTCATTGGCGACCAAACCACCTAAAATAGCGCTACTATTACTAATTTCCCCACCCTGAATGGTCATCTTGCCATTGTTGTCGTTTCGAATACTGCCCCCGGAGATTGTTGCCTTATTTTGCTCAAAGACGCTGCCCAAGATAGTAAAAGGTGTGCTAGCGTTTGAACTATTTTCGATCGCTCCACCATATTGAGCTTGATTCCCCCTGAAGTAGCTATTTTTAATTGTGACCATGCCCGTGGCTCCTAAATCACTGCGAACGGCTCCTCCATCAATATCCGCACGGTTATCTAGAAAGCTACTCTGGGTAATTGATAGAGTTCCTTGATTATTAACGGCACCTCCCGAAAAAGGTGTATAACCCCGGCTAATTCCAATAGTCTCTAAGGTTAAATTCCCATTGCTTAAGACTTGAATCGGCTGTACTGTATTTTGTCCATCCAGTACGGTGTTATCTTGATTTTGACCGATGATGCTCACTTGTTTGTCAACAATAATTGGTGAGGCAATGGTGTATATAGCTGATGGCAGATTAATTGTTCGTTGGCCAGGGACATTCGCGATCGCATCTAAGGCATTCTGAATCGAACTTGCCGGGGCCACGGTTTCAGTGTTGACGGTGTTTAGGTTAAATGTCAAAGCCCCTGTGCTGGTCAGGTTAATCTGTGCCCCTGTGGGATTGGTAAATCGTCGTCCTGTAAGGGTGAGTTGGGCTGTGCCGTTGCCCGTTTGGTTGATTGAGTCGGTGAGGGTAATGTCGCCAGCATCGACTCCGGCTCCAGCGGTGGAAAGGGTGACATTGGTGCCTGTGTCGAGGGTAGTGGCGATCGCCCCAGGGGTGACAGTGCCGCCTACATTCGCAATATTAATATCCGTGGGATCGAGCAGCCATTCGCCGTTTTTACCGAGTGTTGTACCCGCATTGACCTGGGCGTTTTGAATATTGAGGGTTTGTTTCCCAGAGGTTTCGATTTTGCCGCCGTCGCCGCCTTGGGTGCCTGCGCGCGCTGTGGCGGTTCCGGCAAACTGGGTACTACCGTCGGACCAGATCACGATTTTGCCGCCGTCGCCTTGGAGTTTGCTATCGGCCTGGATGTTGGTTTTGTCATCGGCTTGTACAGTTTTGGCGCGGTAGGTTTCACCTTTGCCTTGGAAGTCACCGCCGATCGCAATTTTCCCGGCTTTGAAACTCCCGCTAGCGTCAATGTTGGCTTCTTGGAGCTGGATGCGTTCCCCGGTGATATTGATTTGGGAGGGGTTTTGCTGCGCTGCTGTGGAGAGTTGACCCGAAACGATCGCATCCCCTGCTGATTTTGCCTCGACAACTTTGCCTGAGCTGAGGCGAACTTGGCCATTTTCGACGGTGAGTCGGGTGGCGTTTTGGACAGATTGGCCTGTTAGGAGTTCGGGTAGTTGTGTGGGGGTGAGAGGTGCCGGGTTAATCGCGGTTTTGTCAGAAAGTGGCAGATCTAAACTCAGGACTTGGCCCTGGGGTGTGAGTCGGACGTGTTGGTCGCCGGGGAGGGCGGCGATCGTGATGGTGCCGCCAGGAGCGTTAATCGTGCCTGTGTTAAGGATGGTGCCGCCGAGGAGGGTGAGGCTTTGGGTGGGGGCGACGGAGAGGGTGCCTGTGTTGACGATCGCGCCGGAGTTGCTGAGTCCGAAGGCTGTGGGGTTGCCTGTGAGGCGACTGTAGTCGGTGGTGCTGGCCGAGAGCCACTGGCCGGGGCCGAATTCGATGCCTGGGGCTGTGGTGGCGGTGAAGGCGGCTGGCAGGTTGAGTGTGGCTGTGGTGCCGAAGAGGATTCCGGCGGGGTTGATTAAAAATAGATTGGCGGGCGCTCCTTGGATTTGGAGACGACCGTTAATGACCGAAGGGAGGCCACCTGTGACGCGGCTGAAGATGTTGGCGATCGCGGGATTCGCTTGAAATATAGCTGTCTGGCCCGCATCCAGGTTGAATTGCTGGAAACTATGGAAGAGGTTGCTGCCGGATTGGTTGCCGCCTGTGATGGTGGTGGCGCCGCCGCTTGGGGTGACTTGGGTGGCAGGACTGTCGGGAATGATGGTTTGGGCCAGGGCGCTGGGGCCGAAGGTGGCGATTATTGCCAGACTGACCAGCAGGCTGTGGATATTTGTTCGCATTACGCTACCCCATTGGTGAGATTGAAATGGTGTGGTAGCGTTGTTTGGGCTAACAAAACGTAAACCCTAACCCTGAATGTCCTATGAGTTAGGGTACCCAAACCTGCGGGTAAATCGTTACGCGGGGTAAAAACGAGTAGCAACCACCGCGATCGGCAGTTGGATCACAAATTCCGTGCCCTGTCCCCGTTGGGAATAGCAGAGCAAATGGCCTTGGTGCTTGTCCGTGATGATTTGGTAGCTGATCGCCATGCCCATACCCGTACCATGGCCCACGGGTTTGGTGGTGAAGAAAGGATCGAAAATGCGGTGCTGGATTTCGGTGGGAATGGCTGGGCCGTTATTGGCAATTCGGATCGCCACTTGACTTGGGGAAATTGCCTCCGTCGTGATCACAATCCGGCGGTCCTGGTCAGGTGCGAGTTCATTGAGGGCATCAATCGCATTAACCAAAATATTCATAAACACCTGATTAATCTCACCCGCTAGACATTCAATCAAAGGCAAATCGCCATAGTGTTTGACAATCTCAATGGCTGGAGGATGATTAATCCGACTTTGCAGAATCATCAAAGCGCTGTCAATCCCCCTGTGCAAATCAACGACTTTCAACCCCGTCTCATCTAAGCGAGAGAACGATCGCAGGGATTCCACAATCTCGTTGATCCGTTCCGTGCCGAGCTGCATGGAGTCTAATATTTTAGGAAAATCCTGCCGCAGAAAATCCAAGTCTATGGCCTCTATCACCTGGCTTATTTCGGCTACAGGTTCAGGATAGTAGGTTTGATACTGTTCAACCAATTTCAATAAATTGGCCACATAGGCTTTTGTATAATCCACATTGCCATGGATAAAATTCACAGGATTATTAATTTCATGGGCAATCCCAGCGACCAACTGCCCCAAACTCGACATTTTCTCATTCTGAACCATTTGAGCCTGGGCGCGCTTCAGCTCCTGAAGGGTCTGCTGCAAGGCCTTGCCCTTCGCCCGACTGTCATTGTAGAGTTCGGCTTGATCGATGGCGATCGCCAACTGATAGGCCACGGACTGCACCAGCACCACCTCATCATCGGTCCAACTATGGGGCGCCTGTCTGTGGTCACAGAGAATTAGCCCGTACTGATTGCGCTGGGTTTTGATCGGAATACAAAGGCGTGATTGGGTGCCCTGGGCTAGCAGGAAATTCGGATGCTCCCCATCGTTGTGTTCAAAGCGATCGAGGCGCAATGTTTCGAGATTCAGGACAATACTATCCATTTCCCCAACCACGACCGAAGTATATTGCCCCACCCAGCTTTGTCCATCCCAGCTTTGATCCTCCACCACATTCCAACTTGAAGGCGAGCTTATTGGGTCATACCAGCAAAAGGCACACCAATCCACATCCAGCAATTCTAACAGTGCTTTAATCGTCGTTTTGAGAATCGTTGTGATATCGAGGGTGTTACGGATTTGGGCGGTAATCCGATGGAGGAGGGCCTGCTGGTCTGCAAAACTATGCAGGGCGGCTTCAGCCGTCTGGCGGGCGGTGATATCTTCGATGGTGACTAGAATCCCGGTAACCAGGCCTGACTCATTGTGGAGGGGGACTTTATTGGTATTGAGAATGACCTGTTGCCCATCGGCCTGGTGCTGGGTTTCGATAATGTTGAATTCAGCTTGACCCGATTCCATCACGCGGCGATCGCACAGTCGATACCAGTCCGATTCCTCAGTCGTCCAGGGCATGTCATAGTCGGTTTTGCCCACCACCAAGTCGGTGGATTTCAAACCACAGGCAACCAGGGCTGAGCGATTACAGCCTTGGAAGACGAAATTGCGATCTTTCCAGAAGAGGGCGATGGGAATTTCGTCTAGGATTTGCTGGAGTAGCTGGGAGGTTTGACGCTGGGGTGCCGTTGGGAGATCGCTAATCTCCGTAATGGTGACCAGGATATGGGTAATCGTGGGATTGTGCAGGGGATTGATGGTTAGGCGCCAGGTCAGTCCCCCTTGGTCAAACGGTTCCTCCACGGTGAGGGACTGGTTGGTAGTGGCGGCGATCTGATAGTGTTGGCGATAGTTCTGGGCCATTTCTAGGGGAAATGCCTCCGCCAAGGTTTTGCCCAGCAACTGATCGGTGGGCCAGGGACTAAGCTGCTCCATTGCCGGATTAAATGCCACAAACCGAAATTCCTCTCCCGCCGCCAACACTTCCATCAAAAACATTCCATAACTCACGCCTTCCCACAGCTGTTCCAATAAAAACGGCTGATCTTGGAAAAAATGGGAATCAGGCAGGGGTACAAAGGACTTATAGGCTGACTGACTTAACATGGGTAATGGGGATTTAATCGTCTTTAGAGCAGGGGAATATAGCCCAGAATGCCCTACTTTAAAGGCAACATCACCTTGGTTCAAGAAGACATAATTAATGTGTTTTTGTCTGCTTTATGGCGATCGCTCGTTGTATTCTTACATTACTTTTTGTATGGTTTTCTATGAATCTTCTGCGGGCTCAATTATCACGGCGTCAGTTTTGCCAAGGGCTGGGATTGGGGGCGATCGCCCCCATTTTCCAAGGGGATCTAGCCCGAGCCGAGGCGCGTTCTCCGGACGGGGCGCTGCAAAAACTTCTGGACGGCAACGCTAGGTTTGTCGGTCAGCGGCGACTCTACCCGGATCAGTCCCTGGCGCGGGTTTTGGCGGTGGCCCAGACCCAGCAGCCCTTTGCGGCTCTGCTAAGCTGTGCGGATTCGCGGGTGTCGCCGGAGATCCTGTTTGACACCGGGATTGGGGATCTATTCGATGTACGCTTGGCGGGGAATGTGGTGACGCCGGAGAGCCTGGGGAGTCTGGAATATGCGGTGGTGGCCTTGCAGACCAAGCTGATCGTGGTGCTGGGCCATGAGCGATGCGGGGCAGTGACGGCGGCGGTGGCCCAGGAAACCCTGCCAGGGGAGATCGGCAGTCTAGTGGCGGCCATTGCCCCGGCGATCCTGGGGCTCCATGGCGGCGATCTCCTAGAGCAGGCGGTGGTGGCCAATATTCGCTATCAGGTAGGCTTGCTCAAAACAAAATCGCCTGTGCTGGCAGAGTGCCTAAGGCGCGGGGCGTTGCAGATAGTGGGGGCCAGGTATGATTTGGACACGGGGCGGGTGACAATTCTATCGTTTCCCAAAACACCCTAGATAACCGCCAGATAAATTTGGCAATCGATAGAATTAGCCCTAGCCTACTTCCACGACTTCCGGTGAGAACGTCGGAATCACCTGGGCCTGGGGCAACGGCATCTCTACGCCATTAATCACCGATCCGAGCAGGTCCACATCCTCCGACTCAGAAAACCCATTGAGCGCCTCCGCCAGCAAACTCTGGGAGGTCACCCCAGGCCGGGTGACGATCACCATGCCATCGGTAAAGGGCTCCAGCAGCATGGCATCATTGCATTTCGACAGCGCTGGCACATCCAGCACCACAAAATCAAACCTTCCCCGAGCATCCTCTAGCAAGCGGCGCATTTCGCTGGACTCGATAATCGAAGCGGCCTGGCGCTGGGGACCACAGCTCGGCACCACATAGAGATTCTCCACCATCGGCGCCATGGCAATGCAGTCACTAATTTGCCCGTAATAGCGCAAAGGTTCCAACTGGGCATCGGGATTGGGTTGGATGCCAACAAAATGGGCAAGAGAGGCCGATCGCACATCCGCCTCGATCAACAGAGTGCGTTTGCCAACGCGGGCGGAGCGATCGCCAAATTATAGGCCGTCACCGATTTGCCTTCTCCGGGCAACACGCTCGTGAGCATCACCATGCGGGGATTGCCATTTTCGGGCCGCCGCAGCAGACTGCGAAAGCGCTCGTAGGCGTCAAAATAGGGGGACTCCTGCATGGATAGAATGGCTCCACGCCTTGGATCATCCAGGGACAAAACCAAGGGCAACACCCCCAGCACAGCAATTTCCTGCTGTTTGAGAGCGTCTTTGATATCTTCGGGCGTATAGAACATGCCCTCCAGCATATCCAGCAGGAAGACCGCCCCGGCCCCGAGGATTAAACCGACCAGACCGCCGATCGCCATCATCACGGGCGCACTCTTCGGCGCCTTCGGCGGCAGAGGCGGCTGCATCACCTGGGCGAGCGATAGACTACTGACCGTCTCCGCCTCAGCGGTTTTGGCATCCACCAGCTTGGCCTGCATTTGATCGTGCAAAGCCTTTTTGAGCTTGAGCTGGTCCTCTAAGCGTGCCCGCGCCAATTGCTTATTTGGAATCTGGGTCAACTGCTGCCGCGAATCCTGCTGGAACCTGGCCATCGACTGCAACTGCTGCTGCAAGCGTTCCTTGCCCGTCGTCAGCTCCACCAAACGCAGGGCCAATCGCTGCCGTTCTGGGTCTAGATTACTATCCTGGCGCACATTCGCCGTACCCAGGGGCGCCGCAAACCCACCACCGCCGATCACCTCATTGGCCCGCTGCTGCAACTGCACTTCGTAGGCATCCTTCTGCTGCTGCAACAGCACCATGGTGGGATGCTCTGGCCGCAGATCCTTCGCCTGCAAGGTCAACTGCGACTCTGCCTGATAGATTTTGGCCCGCAGATCCGCCACGATCGGGTCCGCACTCAAGGCCGAGGACACATAGGCCTGATTCACCGACAAACCCAGCTTCTGCTGGAGACTGGCCACCTCGGCGTTAATCCCCTCCAATTCCAGCCCCATCTGCCGCTGCTGGCCATCACTCTGCTGAATCTGGGATACCAAACTGCCATTTTGGGCGGCAAACAACGCCGGACCTTCAGTGCGATCGTATTCCTCCAAAGCCTGTTCCGCATTGGTCAAATCCGCCTTGACCTGGGGCAGACGCTGGTTGAGGGAATCGATTACCGATCGCAGTCTGGCCGTATTGTTGGCCTTACTTTGATCGATGGCGCTGCGCACCAGCAGCTCCATCACCTGCTTGACCCGACCTTGATCGCTGTCTTTATAGTCTAGTTTGAGCTGGCCGCCGCCCTCGGGGACCGCCGCCGCTTTCTTACCGCCCTCGGCCCCTGGCAGGGTGACTTTCAGGTTGCGAATTAGAACCTTGGGATCGAGACCCACCTTTTTCGAGGTTTCCTTAATCACCGTTTCCGTCAGCAGGGACTCCGCCGTAAAGGATTCCAGGGGCTGGCGAATTTCCGAACCCGTGGCGGAAAAGATCGTCGGGGGGCGATTGTTGACGAGTATGGCTTGAATCGTATGGGTGGGGGGTGGATCGGGCTGGGAGACTGCAAACCCGCCCCCGGCGACGCCCAGGACAATACCCACGGGAATCGCCCAGGGATAGCGGCCCAGGGCCAGGAGATAGCGTTTAAGGATAGGGGAGGCCATAGGTCAGCAACTTAAAACAATTCGGGACAAAGCAGGCCAACAGAGAAACACTCAAACCACAGACAAACCCCTTAACGGCGGGTCGGCCCAAATAGATTCGCCGCTCCATCGTTCAACTGACGGAAAAACAACAGGAAGCCCAACACATCTCGAAACGGCTGCGTAAAGACATTCAGCGCATTCGTAATTTTACCCACCAGATTGCGATCGAGCACCAGTACGTCATTTTCCTGGAGGGCGATATTTTGGCTTTGGTCCCCCATCAGGGCCTTTTTGCCATCCACCTGAATGGTGATCGCCCGCTGCTGCCGTTCATCAAACCGGACCAGGACAATTTTCTTCAAATTGGAGGCATCGGGATTGGCGCTGGAGCTGGCTAGGGCATCGACCAGGGTGCTGCCATTATCCAACTGGATCTGGGCCAGCCCCCCCGAGCGTAGCTGAGTAGCCGCACCACAATTTTGGGTTTGACGAGGGTCGATCGCGAGACCACATTGCGATCGTAGGTTTTAGCAGTTTCCTCGGTGAGGCGGGGGACGACGATCGTGTCGCCGTCCTGCAACCGGGGGTCCGGCAGGGGCGTGCCCTCCTTGAGGGGCGTGAATAAATCCAGGGTTTGCTCGACAAACTGGCCGTCTCCCAGGGGACGCCGCACCTTCACGGCCCGCAGATCCGCCGCTTCGCGGGTGCCGCCCACGGACAATAGCAGCGAGGAAATCTTCGTGCCCTGCTGTTGCAAGGGATAGAGTCCGGGGCGCGCCACTTCTCCTGTCACCGTCACCTGCACGGGCCGCTGGCTGGTCAGGGCGAGCAGCACCACGGGATTGATAATGTAGCGGTTCACCGACTGCTGCACCTTGATCTGGGCCTGCTCGACGGTCAAACCCTGGAGGGTGATTTTGCCCAGCAAAGGATGGGTGATTTGGCCCTCGGGGTCGATCGCCGCCTGAAAATTAAAGTCGGGGAACCGCTGCACATAGACCGAGACGGCATCCCCAGGCCCGAGACGATAGATGTTGAATACGGGGGGCGGGGCTATTTCTGGCTGGAGGACCGGAACCCCAGGCATGGGAACCGCGATCGGTGTTTCCTTTGGGATTGCTCGCGCTGGAGGCAAGGGGGTCGAAGTAATCAAACCGGGTTCTTCAAACTTTGACGCGGCAGCTTGGGCGCTCGCTTGACCCAACAGCTCAAGGGTTAACAGAGACCCAGCACTATAGAGCCCTAGACTGACTAGGGCGGCAAGGCGATGGCCGATCGGCTTCATGGGCATGGAACTTGCTAAAGGGGGCGTGGAAAATCGTAGCGTTAACTTAGGGCTTGAGGGCCTGACGCATCAAACCTGATTGCACCGACTGAACTAAGGATTCCGCAGTTTGGCGATATTTACTCAGATCGTCCAAAGGTTCCATCTTAATCAATATACTCACGGCCACCCAGGAAACCCGGCGATTTTGCCATTGGGCGGTGCGATCGCGCCAAAACCAACCCGCAGGCGTCGTCACCCCCCCCTGGGGCAGGGCATACCACTGCACCACACCGTAGGTTTGCTTATTGGTCCAGGCCCGGAAGAAGCGGGTTTGGATGTCGCCGGAGAGGTTGAGGGACTGGTGGGAATCCTGCTTCCAGCGCTCCAGTCCATCGACATCCATCCATTCCACCTGGGGCTGACGGGTATTACTGCCCTGGGGCAGCAGCAGGACTCGGGCCGACTGGTTGCCCTGGGTGAGGGTCTGCTGGACCCATTTGTGTTCGCCGATCACCATGGGGGTGACTTCGCTGACGGTCCAGTTGTCCACCGCTACGCCCGATCGCTTGATTTCCTGCAATTCCCGCAGCGTGCTGACCAGGGGCGGATTCTTCCAGCGCCACTGCCCTTGGAAATAGCCCGGCAAGGCCCCCAGACAGAACAGTCCGGCCAAGAGCACCAGTAAGACCAGTTTGGCGCGGGGCAGCGATCGCGATTTAGAAAAAGACACAGAAGCCATGACGATAAACCTCAGGATAAAACTTCACCGAACCCCTATACCGCTGGCCCCATCCGCTTCTCCAGCGCCCCAATCAACAGCACCAAACAGCCCAATAGACAGCCCGAATACAAATCCCCGCCCCAGCCATCATGGAGCCAGACAAAGGCCGACTCGTTGCCTGTGCCATGGAAGAAGGTCAAGATCGTGTTGCGAATAATATTGCCCACCACACTCACCGCCGCCGACAGCAGCAAAAAGGTGCGGACCATCGACTTCGATCGCAGATTATCCGTCCATTGCAGCAGCATCAAGGCCACATACAGACTGGTAAACAGCATCTTCAACCCCGCACAGTAGGGCGCCACCTCCACCAGGCGATTCCCCATGATCAAGTGAATCCCCTCCACCCGCACGGGGAAACCCATCAGATTTAAAATCAGCCCAGCAGAGCCCGCAATAAAAGCCTGCAAAGGGGCCGTAAAGGGTGCGATCAAGTAGGGCAGCTCATTCGGCGTCGCCAAGGCAATCAGCAGCAAAGGAAACCCCATCAGCTTCAGCCCCGGCATCCCCTTCAGCCAGAGACAGCCGCCCGTCAGCACCATGGGCAGGGACAGATTCACCGTATCCGGTAACCCCACCAGATAAAACAACCCGCCTAGAATTAGCAATGCTAAACCCGCCCAGCGATCCAGGCCACCATGGTGCCCGGTGCCACCGGGCAGAGCATCCCAGGCCTGCCGTTGGGTCCAAATCAAGTAGGCCGCGAAGGGCAGCCCGATCAACCCATGGCTGAAATATTCATGCTCAATGCTGATGGTTTTCTTCACCCAACCCACGACCCAGTGCACCAGCAGCGGTCCATAGAGCAGACCCAGCAGGAGGAGGGCCAGGTAGTCGCTTTTAGGGCGATCGAAGCGGGCGGAACGCGCATTGAGCATAGGATCAAAGGGGGTTTAAGCCGAGAGTTTTACAGGTATGGGGGCGGCTAGGGCATTGCTGAGGGCACCCACCACACGATTCACCTGGGCTTCGGTCAGACCCGGATACATCGGCAGGGATAGCATTTCCTCGGAGAGCTGCTCGGCATGGGGGAAGTCCCCCATGCGGTAGCCGAGGAACTTGAAGGCGGGCTGCAAATGACAGGGAATCGGATAGTGAATCCCCGTTTCCACACCCTGGGCCTGGAGATTCTCCTGGAGCACCTGCCTGGCCACGGGGCAGAACTTGCTACTGCGTGTCTCCATCATCACCCGCACAATGTAGAGATGGTAGACATGGCCCGCGCCCACTTGGTTCTGCATCGGCAGCAGACCCTGGGATTTGAAGGGACTGAGGAGGATATTGTATTGCTCAGCGATTTCAAAGCGCTGTTGGTTCCATTGGGCCAGATAGGGAAGTTTGACCCCGAGGACGGCGGCTTGAATGGTGTCGAGGCGGCTATTGGTGCCGATTTCGGTATGGTAGTACTTTTTCGGTGCGCCGTAGTTGCGCAGGGACTTGAGACGCTGGGCGATCGCTTCGTCGCGGGTGACGACCATGCCCCCGTCCCCCATGGCACCGAGGTTTTTGCTCGGGTAGAAGCTGAAGGCGGCGGCAGCGCCGATGGAACCCGCCCGGTAGCCTTCGCGCTCCGCCAGGTGGGCCTGGGCCGCATCTTCAAAAATAATTAGGTCGTAGGTGTCGGCCAAATCAATCAGGCGCGCGGGGGACACCATCTGACCGTAGAGGTGGACCGGAACGATCGCCCGCGTCTGGGGTGTAATCACCCGTTCTGCCGCAATCAGGTCAATCAACCCCGTATTGGCCTCGCAATCCACCAGCACAGGTTTTGCCCCGGTGCGCAGGACCCCGATTAGGGTCGCAACAAACGTATTGGCTGGGAGCAGGACCTCATCCCCTTCACCGATGCCGCAGGCTTGGAGCCCTAGGGCGATCGCATCCGTACCGCAGGCCACCCCCACCCCATAATCGACCCCGCAGGCCGCCGCGAATGCCGATTCAAACTCAGTCAAGGCTTGGCCGAGGACATAGTCGCCGCCCGTTATCACCGCCATCATGGCCTGGGCAATTTTCTGCTCGATCGGCTGATGCTGGAGTTTGAGATCGACAAATGGAACGGTCGTCGGAACACTGTGCATGGCACTGCTGGGTAAAAAGAGGAACAGTGGTCCTTAAGGCCTATGCGGGGGTGCAAATCTCCGTAAATTCCTCAAGAAGAGCGCCAGAAAAGGCTTTGAACATTGATGAACTTAGAGTACCCAGCCCCTTTAAAATGCAAAACGCGATCCCGCAAAGTTCCGTATATATACTAAATCCCGCTCCCACCAACGAATGTGATGGAAGCGGGATTCGCTTTAAAGATTGAGTAAAGATTAAGGGCGATCGCGATCTGGGGGCGTTTTTTGTTTCAATAACAGAGAACGCAGGCCAAGGGCACCGCCCACCACAAGTAAGCCGATGGTCGATAACCCACCCTGATCGCCAATGCTCCCTAACACCACTGCTGCGCCGCCCAACAGGACAAGAAATCCAGTGATCGGATCGCGCCGATAGACGGTACGGAAAAACTGGCTATTCAGGAGTTTTGATTCGAGTTGGGGGTCTGGCAGTTTTGAGTCCGGTCGATCGCGCGCTGCCATGGTTCCACCTACAAAAAGACTTGCTCGCCCATTCTAATCTAGGGATCGATCAGACCCAACCAAGCCAAGACGCCCTGACGGCTGACAAACTCGATGGCCAAGGACAGGATGAACCCAATCATGGCAGCACGACCGTTGAGGCGTTCCGCATAGCTATTGAAGCCAAACTTCGGCTCCTCTAGGTCAGGGGTAACGGTGGGTTTGGGGATGGATTTTGTCGGAGTCATGGGATTTATCAACATTTGATTAACATTCCGTTACAACTTTAGCCGATCGTGGTGCCTTCAGGGGGGAAAAGGCCCAACAAAAAGCAGGCCCCAGGGAGCCTGCTTTGAGTGGTTTTGCTAAACCGGGACTAGTCTACGGTGGTTTTGACCGCTGCGGCTTCGTCGGGGCTGATGCCGAGACGGGTTAGGTTGATCCGGCCACGGGAATCCACTTCCCGCACCTTGATCACGACGGAATCGCCCACGGCCACTTCGTCTTCCACCTTGCCCACGCGGTAGTCCGCCAATTGGGAGATGTGAATCATGCCTTCTTTACCGGGCAGGAATTCGACAAAGGCGCCGATCGGGATAATCCTTGTCACCCGGCCCGCGTAGATATCGCCTTCGATAATCCGACGGGTCATGCCCTCGATGATGGCGCGGGCCTTCTTACCCTTCTCCCCATCGGAGGCGGAAATTGTCACGGTGCCATCGTCTTCGATGTCGATCTTGGCGCCAGTCTGCTCCGTAATCCCCTTGATCGTCTTACCGCCTGGGCCAATGATCATGCCGATCTGGTCAGGGCTAATCCGAATCGTCATCAGGCGTGGGGCCGAGGAAGCAATGTCGGTGCGGGGGCCTTCGAGGGCCTCCAGCATCTTGCCGAGGATATGCAGACGGGCGGGCTTGGCCCTATGGATCGCCTCGGCGATCACATTCATGGGCAGACCCGAAATCTTCATGTCCAATTGCAGGGCCGTAATCCCTTCCTTGGTCCCGGCTACTTTGAAGTCCATGTCGCCGAGGAAGTCCTCGATGCCTTGGATGTCGGTCAGGATGCGAATCTCTTCACCTTCCTTAATCAGGCCCATGGCGGCGCCACTGACGGGCTTCTTAATCGGTACCCCGGCATCCATCAGGCCCAGCGAGGAGCCGCAGACAGAACCCATGGAGGTGGAGCCATTAGAAGACAGCACTTCCGAAACCACGCGGATCACGTAGGGGAAGCTTTCTTTGCTCGGCAGCACAGGCAGCAGTGCCCTTTCCGCTAAAGCGCCATGGCCGATTTCCCGACGACCGGGGCCGCGCATGGGCCGGGTCTCACCCACGGAGTAGGGGGGGAAATTGTAGTGGTGCAGGTAGCGCTTCTCGGTGTCGGGATGGAGATCATCGAGTTCCTGGGCATCGCCCGGTGTCCCGAGGGTGACCACCGACAGCACCTGGGTCAGGCCCCGGTTGAACAGGCCGCTACCATGGACCTTCTTGGGCAGGACGCCCGCGCGGCACCAGATGGGCCGTACTTCGTCGAGTTTGCGGCCATCGACGCGCACAGAATCATCGACGATCTGCTTGCGCATCAGCTTCTTGGTGATCGACTTGAAGGTCTGGGGCAGCACCTTGCCGTTGGCGCTGGCCGCCACCCGCACGAGGTTGTCTTCGTCCAGCTCGGCGATCTCAGCGGCGATCGAAGCTTTCACTTCATCGAGGGCCGCATCCCTGACGTTTTTATCCTTTTCAAAGCGGCCTAAGATCGCCTTCACAGGCTTCGTGGCGCGCTCAGCAATGAAGGTTTCCAAGGTGGCATCGACCTCGGGGGCCTCCTCCTGGACTAGGCTCAGGCCCAGGTCCTTGAGAATATCGAGCTGGGCTTGGATCAGATCGCGCACGGCTTCGTAGCCAAAGTCGATCGCTTCGATCATGTCTTCCTCCGGCAGCTCACTGGCTCCGGCCTCCACCATGATGATGCCTGCCTCCGTTCCGGCGACCACCAGGTCTAGATCGCCATCGGCAATCTCCCGGTAGGTGGGATTGATGATGAAATCATCGCCGACGAGACCGACCCGCACCGCCGCCATCGGACCATCGAAGGGAATCTGGGCCAACAGGGTGGCGATCGATGCCCCCGTCACAGCCAGCACATCTGGAGGTACGGTCTCATCTAGCGACATCGTCGTGGCAACCAGTTGGATATCATCTCGAAGCCAGCCAGGGAAGAGCGGACGCATGGGGCGATCGATCAGGCGGCCTGTCAAAATTGCCTTCTCCGAAGGGCGCGACTCCCGCCGTTGGAAACTGCCAGGGAATTTCCCAGCCGCATACATGCGTTCTTCATAATCCACGGTCAAGGGGAGAAAATCAATGCCCTCCCGGCCCCCCGATCGCGTCGCCGTGACCAACACCGAGGTGTCACCGGACTCAATTAGGACAGAACCGCCTGCTTGAGGCGCGAGCAGGCCAATCTTGAGTCGAATATCTCTACCATCAAAAGATATTGACTTTACAACTTCTTCCATTCTTTCTTTCCTTCTTCCTTATCTCTTTTCGTCTGATTTACCATGGTACCACCTGAACAAATCCCTTTAACAAATCCCTGGCCCGTTGAATTCATGCTAAGCAACCCATAGCCACCAAGCAAACCTGAGGCTAAATCCCACCAATCCCAGGGCAAAAATGCCGATCGCCAGACTCCGCCAGGGTTTCCATCTTGCAATCTGGAAGCCCAAGGCCCAGCTCAGGGGGGCGAGGGCATAGAGGTAGCGAATCAAACCTTCTGTAGAGTTAGAAGCCAGCAGAAACCCTAGGGTGAGCAGGCCGTAGGTCCGATCGCTACGGGTCAAAACCTGGGGCGATCGCAGGATTAAAGCCAGGGCACCCCCAAAGCTCAGCAGTCTGACCCAGGCGCCGATGCCTTGACTATTCAAGTGGGGCAGACGCGAGATCACCTCGGGCCAGCTAACAATGCTCTCCGACCAGGCCTGGTGGCCCTGGAAGGTGGCCCAGGGATTGCCCAGGGTCCCGCAGTAGACTAGAAACCCCACAAACCCCAGGGCCATCAGCAGACTGGCCAGGTAGGCGATCCGGGGACGGCGATCGCGGTAGCTGGCCCAGAGCAAAGCGGGCACCAACAGCATTCCAGGGGGACGGCAGGCCGTGGCGAGGATGCCCCAGAGGGCGGTTTGGTTGTATTGGCGGCGATCGAAGGCGATCAAGGTGGCGCCTGTGGTCAGCAGGAAGAGGGACTCGGTATAGGTGACGGCGGAGTAGAGGGCACAGGGAAAGATGGCGAGAACCAAGGTGCTCCAACGGGCTAGGGTGCGATCGTACTTATCCTCTAGGTAGCCGTAGAGCAGCAGCAGGGCCGCTAAAAAACTAAGGTTACTCACGAGGGATCCAGCCACCTCAAAGGACAGCCCCAACTGCATCAATCCTCGGCAGAGCAGCGGATAGAGGGGAAAGAAAACCACGGACTGCATGCCTTTGGCGCGGAGATCTCCGTAGCCTTGCTCGGCGATCCGCTGGTACCAGGCGCCGTCCCAGTGGGTCAGTAGGCTCCAGGCTGTATGGGGGGTGAAGCCGTTTTGGAAGCCGATGATGCTGTAGTCGTAGCTGGTGGGAGGGAGGGGGAGATGGGGGGCGACTAGGGCAATAGCGCCCCAGATCAGCAGCCGACTCCCTAGAAAAACCAAGAGAACCCAAGGCAGGGGTTTTGGAAAACGGTGCATAGACTCGGCTCGGGGGAACTTCAAGGAACAACACAACTTAAAAGCACACCCCGATGGCTGAACAATCCAGCCTTAATTCCAAGCCTAGCGTCCCTTCTAGAGATGGATTGAATCTCTCAGAAAGGATAATTCTTATTTACCTGAACTCAGTAGCCCTACATCATGCCCCGGAAGAGGCCCTGGGGTTTGACCAAGAGCACGAGCATCATGATTAGGAGGGCCACGGCGGTCTTGTACTCCACGGGTAAAAACAGGGTGGACATCTCCTGGGCAATGCCAATCACGAAGGCGCCAGCGATCGCCCCGTAGGGATTGCCAATCCCCCCCAAGGTCACCGCTGCAAACAAAGGCAAAATCAAAAACCATCCCATATTGGGCCGCACGGCTTCAACGAGGCCCAGCATGCTTCCGCCCAGGGCCGTGAGTCCAGCGGCGATCACCCAGGTCCAGAGCACGACGCGCTCGACGTTAATCCCCGTGACGCGGGCCAGATCCACATCGTCGGCCACGGCGCGCATGGCCTTGCCGACCTTGGTGTTTTGCAAAATGTAACGGAGGAGGGCGATCGCGCCCAGGGCCAGGAGGATGACGAGGAAATTATTGAAGGGGAGTTTGACGAGTCCCAGGTTGAGGGCGGACTCGACGGGGAGTTTGTATTGGTGGCTGTCGGCGCCCCAGGCGAGGATCACTCCGTTGCGCAGGAAGAGGGCTAGTCCAATGGATAGAATCACCAAGGTAGTGGGGGTCGCTCGCTTGGCCCGCATTGGTCCCCACAAGAGTTTCTCGGCACCGAGGGCAAAGCCCACCATGATTGCTGCTGAGAGAACCATCGCCAGCCAGATGTTGAGGCCCATGAGGTTGAGGGTCCAGGTGAAGTAGGCGCCCATTGTCATGTAGTCGCCATGGGCGAAGTTCGAGAGGCGGAGTACCCCGTAGGTGAGGCTGAGTCCTACGGCGGATAGGGCGATCACGCTCCCCAGGGCAATGCCATTTGTGAGCAGTTGAGGGATTTGCTGGGCGATCGATTCCATGGGGGCAGGCTTAGATACAGCGCCTAGATTGTCCCTGAATCTGGTCGGCTTGAAAAGCGCTAGGGAAGAAGTATTTGGGGCAGGCCTAAAAATTTCCAATAAAAAAGCGGCCCCTACCCGGTTTGGACCGCTTTTGTGCTAGACAATTAGCTTCTCAATCTGTACTTATTATTACCGAAACAATTTTGGGTGGCATCTTCCTTGAGGAATAGATCGCAGGAGGAAATGTATGTCTTAGGGTAGGTTGCGGGAGGTTTTGTCATCGGCTTAAATGGTGGGTTTGCTGTAGCGCTAGGGCGATCGCACGCGGGTAAATAATGTGCTCCTGCTGGTGGATGCGCTCTGTGACGGTTTCTAGGGTGTCACTGGCGAAGATGGGCACGGCGGCCTGCATGATGATGGTGCCCGCATCGACTTCGGGGACAACTTGGTGGACGGTGCAGCCGGTGATTTTGACGCCTGCTTGGAGGGCCTGTTCGATGGCGCGGTGGCCTCGGAAGCTGGGCAAGAGGCTGGGATGGATGTTGAGCAGGCGATCGCGGTAGGCTTCGGTGAGGATGGGTGTGACGATGCGCATCCATCCGGCCATGATCACCCAGTCGATTTGGTGGGCTTTGAGGGCGGCGACGATGGCTTGGTCGAGGGTTTCACGGCTGGGGTAGTCGCGGTGGTTGATCAGTTGGTGGGGTATGGCGAGGCGATCGGCGCGTTGGACAACTCCGGCGGCGGGGTTGTTGTAGATTAGCAGGGCGATTTGAGCGTTGAGCTGCTGGTTGTGGATGGCGGTAGCGATGGCCTCGAAGTTGCTGCCGTTGCCGGAGGCCATGATGGCGAGGCGGGGTTTGGTCGGGGTATGGGTGGGGGTAATGTCGGGGGAGATCAGGCTGGGAACGGACATAGGGATTGCTTGGGACGGGAGGCTCTAATATTAAGTATGTATTGTGGGCGATCCCGTTCGGGTCGGGCGGCTTGATCGGTTTTTCTATAGATTTTTGGGCGGGTGGTCATGGGGGAGCGGGGGCTTTGGCGGAATTGGCTGGACCGGGATGGGGTGGCGGCGCTGGTGTTTTTGCTGCCTGCTTTGGTTTTGCTGGGGTTGTTTGTGGTCTATCCGATTGGGTATTTGGTGGGGTTGAGTTTTACCCAGGGGAGTTTTACGCGCGGTGGGGTGCATGGGGTGGGGCTGCGGAACTACCTGCGGCTGGTGGTGAGTCCGGATTTTTGGCAGGTGCTGGGGAATACGGTCTATTTTTCGGTTGGGACGCTGGTACCGAGTTTGGGGGTGCCGCTGGGTTTGGCGGTGGGGCTCGATCGCATCCCAAGGTTTCGGGCTGTTCTGCGGGCGGCCTATTTTATTCCTTCGATTACGTCGCTGGTGGCGGTGGGGCTGGGCTGGCGCTGGCTGTTTCAAACCGACGGGGTGGTGAATGGGGCGATGGCGCTCTTTGGGATCGCGCCTGTGGCTTGGCTGGGGGATCCGGCTTGGGCGATGCCTGTGCTGATTTTGCTGACGGCTTGGAAGCAGGTGGGCTTTAATTTGGTGGTGTTTTTGGCGGGGTTGCAGAATATTCCGGTGAGTCGCTATGAGGCGGCGGCGCTGGATGGGGCGGGGCCTTGGCAGTTGTTTTGGTATGTGACGCTGCCAGGGCTCCGTCCGACGCTGGTGTTTGCGTTTGTGACGACGGGGATCTTTGTGCTGAGGAGTTTTGAGCAGGTCTATGTGGTGACGGGGGGTGGGCCGATGAATGGGACGAGCTTGCTGGTGTATTACGTCTATGAGCAGGCGTTTTCGCAGTTCGATTTTGGGTATGCGGCGGCGGCGGCGAGTCTGCTGTTGGCGATCGCCCTGGGGTTGGTCTATTTACAGTTGCGGTTCAGTGAGGAGAACTAGCTGGGGAAGGTGCGTTGGAGCTCGGTGAGGAGGAGGTCCATTTCTTCGATGGCTTGTTCGATGTCGATCTGGAGGGTGCCGAGGTCTGGGCGTTGGCGCAGGGTTTCGAGGATGGTGCGCTGTTTTTGGATGGCGCTGATGCGATCGAGGAGGGCGGCTTTTTCCATGGGAGGTCCGGGGAGGTTTGGATACAAAACTCCTCTATTTTATGGGATGGCGATCGGGTTTTAGCTGTCGAATTGGCGGGAGACGACTTTTTCGATGGTGGCTTGGGTCTGGTGGAGGAGCTGGTTGCGTTGGTCGCCGCCGTGGGTGAGGTGGGGGACGAGGTTGCGGGTTTGGAGGGCCATGTGGAGTTGGAGTTGGGCGACGTAGTCGCTGAAGTCTTCGCGCTGGGGGGTAGGGATGACTTGTTGTTCCAGGTTCACGGGGTTTGGCCTCTAAGTTTGGGTTTGTTATGGTTCTATTATCTGGTCTGGTGTGGGGCGATCGCCATACTTCTTCAAGGATGTTTACTTGTTGGGGGGGAAATGTTACGGATTTGTTATTTGCTTTTTTGAGGGTGGGTGTGATATGTTAGGTGGGCACTTATGAAGAGTTTCATGGGCTGCTGTTTTACGAACGCATAGCTCAGTTGGTTAGAGCACTACCTTGACATGGTAGGGGTCGGGAGTTCGAGTCTCTTTGCGTTCATTGATTTTTGATAAAACCTGCCATGCCTCTCCTTGGAAGAAAAGATTGGCAGGTTGATTTTTTTGGTGGATTTGGGTGGTTGGAATGGGTGGTTTTTGGTGGAGAGATGCTGGCGAGCCATGGAGGATCCCCCCCCCTTTTTTTGGTGCCCCCCCGCTGGAGATGCGTCGAAACGCCTCCCCAGACCCTCGCCCGAAATGGGATGGTTGACGATCGCGGTGTTTCCTCGTTTTTTGGGTTTGAGCCTTTATGAAAGTCAATTGGAGCATTCTTGCAAGAGAACTGGGCACGCTCATTGATTCCCAGAATGAGATGGGTGGAAGTGATTTAGGGATTCAGGTCATTGAACATTTATTGGGGTCTGATTTTTTTGAGCAGGCCGTTGAGCATTATGTGAGCGGTGAAGCAGGTTCAGAGTTGGCGCGATCGGTGCTGTTGCGACTCAGGCCGTGGTCAGGGATGAAGCATTGTTATGCGATCTTCAAAGCCTCGAAGAATAGCGATGAAAGAGTCATGGCCGTGGAGTTATTGCCTTATGTTGGCGATCGCAGAGTTTTAGGGTGGATACCAGAATTTCTAGCCGACCCGGATAGGACGATTCAGAATTTGTGTTAGTGTCATGAATTATTCGCGTGACGGATCCGATAGTTTTGGAGCCCTTGCGTAGAGCCAGTCCGTTTTCAGGCTCTGGGCTACCGCGAATAACTAAAGACACTAACCTTTTTGGGGTACTCAGGATAGCGCAAGCAGCGATAAACTCTCATCTGTGTAAAACGAGCTGATTGGCTCAAAATTTCGACGTAATTGATTTTCAACTTGGGATGTCGAACAGTTCCCCAAACGAATCCAAATAACTTTCGGTGGATTTCCTAATACCAAGCTCAGATCGTGCATATCTGAGTCCTTCGAGACAATCATCAACTCATTATCTTTTGCATAATCCCAAACGACAGGATCGATCGTTGCTTTCATACCCACATCGCGAACATGAAGTGAGTTTGGGAAAAGGTCGCGCAAGCGATGCGGTAAGTTTGGCGACAGGTTTTCGTCAAAAAGTAGCTTTATGCTGATAATGGAGGGATCGCAAATCGCCGCTCACGGTCAGCAGCATAGGCAATACAAGCTTTCAAATCTTCTCGCGTCAAGTCGGGGAAATCTTCAAGAATCTCCGCTTCGGTCATCTCGGAAGCTAGGTACTCAAGTACTTCATACACCGTGATTCGTAAGCCCCGAACACAAGGCTTACCCCCTCGTTTGTTGGGTTCGATCGTGATGTGGTTTCGATAGTTCATGGTTACGGATTGTCCAAGACGAGGTGGAATAGGGCTGTCGATCGCCATAGTTTCAAGCCTTCCAGAGACTACGACCCAATTCTAGCGCAAGTCAGGCAATGGATGTCGATCGCCCCAGTCCTCGATCGCAGTCTCATACCAGCCAGTGGGTCGATCACGACTTTGATGCCTTCGATCGCATCCCCTAGCTGAACTCTCGATCGCCCCGGTTTTCGATCGTCAACCTCATGTCAGGCAAGGGGGCGATCGTGCCTCTGATGCTTTTGGGGGTGGGGTCAATCGCCATGACTTTAGCGGCAATCTAGGCGATCGCATAGTCAGAGCATTCCCGCATTGAGGGGTGATGAAAGCCCACGACAAGCTCAATTTTCTGGGTGCCTTTTTCTGCGCCAATTAGAGTTTTCTAGCCCAAAATCAATCTGAACGTTGATTTTGCCGATCGAGATTGATAGCGATCGCCCAATCACCAGATCCTATGTGGATCCACCCAAAGGATCTCAACGGATCGCCATATTCTGAAGCTTATCAATTAGGTCGCCCCGTCGAAAAGTAGCCGAAAGCTGCTGCAAAGAAACATCCTGTCCCCCATAAAGATCCCTAAGCGCCGCCTCAATATCGCCCACCGAAGCATCAAAGTACTGCTCCCCCTTCTCCTCCAGCATCCGATGGGCAGCTTGAAAATTCTGGTGACTAACATCCTTCCTCTGGATCTTCATATCACCCAGCAGCCTCCGCCCCATCTGCATCGCAATAAAACAAGAAGCATAACGCACAAGATCCGGATCATGGGACTCTGGCCGCTTCCGCCGATTCTCTGCAATCCTGTACAATTCAACCGCCAGCACAACCTGTGCCCCATTAAGCTGGTCAGTAAAGATCGAACCATACAACTTACCAAAATGCTCTCTCGCAAAAAATCTAGCCTGGTGAGGCTTCTCCTGCCAGACCGAAAGCACAGCCTCCGCCGCCACTCCTGACGTAATATCCGTCGATCGGGTACTCCCATCAGACCGCTTACGCCGATAGCGATATCCCAACTGCTGAATATCCATCTCCAATCTTTGCTGGATCTGATCATTCGCCCGCAAATCCTTCAGATCCACAGGGTTTTGGCTATTGGTCGCATAGGTGATTTTCTGAACTAGATCGTTATTATCACTCGGTAGCTGATAGAGCCGCAGTAGAACATAGGCTTGGACATCTCGTTGCGATAGATTCAGCTCCTGTAAGGTCTTAGCGATCGTGATACAAGTCTGCCCACCGTTGATAATTTGCAGATTTTCGATTCGCACCTGATAATCACCATTCTGCAACGCATTATAGGAAAAATTATCACAGGTTAGCGTCACGCCATTATTATAAAAATAGAAATTACTCTCTTCCCCACCCATCAAAGTCTGCCGGATATCTTCATTAACCCGATTCCCTTGCAATCCTAAATAACGTCGGATATTACGCTCTAGCAGTCGATCGCCATAGCGCTCAATTAGCGTTGAAATCTCAGCAACCGAAATTCGCCCGACCAGCACTCGGCTAAACTCCATATCCTCAACGATCGCTTTACCACTGAGCTGCAAAGTCTCTTTGACGGGTCTAGAAGCTTGCAAAATCTTAACTAGACGTTCATGATTAACATGTTCCCAGGTCACCTGATCGCCAAACCCTGTCCGCTTAATCGCCTCCTCAGCCGCAGTACTCCACTTCAGTCCATTGTTACAAGCCAATGCTCTAACCTGAGGAATGTAGCCATCTCGAATCAAACTACGAGCTGATTCCACCTTGGCTAGCAATCGTGCATTAATATGATTTAATTCTGTAGTGGGATCGAACAGATACTTGACTGCCTTGATTAAACTCTCAAGACCATTTTCCGGAAAGTTCGCATCACCTTCTAGATTATTCTTGTACTTCCCCTGAAACAGACTAACAGTGAATTCACCGTCGTATTCCTCAGAGATATGCATGGCATCGACACCAAAATCCCCAGCCCCTTCGGTCAAACAGTCGAACGCATCATCATCATCTAAATCTAGAATAGTTGTGACACACAGATAGACAAAAGCCAAGGACTTAAGCTTGCCCGCCTCATTAATATGGAGTTCCTGATCAGCCTGTAGCCGAATAGCGTCAGTGACTGCACCTAGACGCTGGTCAATAATAGAGGCATTGATATCCATGGCAAGTCGATTACATCTGTCAATCTATTCTAGACAACTAAACCGATCGCCAACCAACAATCTCTCAAGAAAAGCAGGGAGTAACGATCGCCACCCCCCGCTCACTTGACTAGCTAACCCTTCAGCGCCTTCACTTTCTTCATGATGCTGACAGGATCAAGCCCCTGATGCGGGAACTGCTTCCACAGACCACCGCCACCCTCCCATGGATCGCCAAAGCCCCATCCAAATCCAGACTCCAAAAGTCAAGAATTTATATGGATCCACACCTCCAGCCAGACATTAGCATTCTCCACAACCAAATCTAACAGTCGAGAGAAAAGATCGCTAACCTCATGCTAGCAAAGGGGGCGATCGTGTCTCTGATGCTTCTGGGGGTTGATATATTGCATCCCTAGACGCACAAGCTACGTTTTTCTATATTGAGGCTGTCATTTCAGCGTCGATCGTCTCCATGATTTCCTGAGAAGACATCGATTGAAGAACAGCCAGAAGGTTGATGACTTTGTTCAGTAAATGGGGTTTGTCTTCGTAGGTGTCTTGGCTAGGCAGGACGATTTGAATGGGTTAGCAAAGATTCTGGGGTTAGACGTTGCGATCGGGGAATTCGTATCCTGACAGAGGACCGATTCTCGCTGAGGGGGCCGCTGAGATAGGCCCAGTAGCAGGTGCCCTGGAGTCGGAGTTGGGATTCTTCGCAGATCAGCCATTGGGTTGGCTCGGCTGGGAGGGCCAATAGCAGAAGGATACAGGGGATGGCGGTCTTGATGCTGCGCCTGAGCACCAAGTCGTTGTAGGTTTTGGATTCAAGATCGTAGATGATGTCGCTGGGGGCATCGCGCCTCTGATGCTCTTGTGTGATGGGAAATGATCGATCCAATAGTGATTTCTTCCACTCGATGTTCAAGTTTTTAGGCGACGGCCCTATGAGCTAGACTAGGAGTGGGTTCCAGACGACCTAGGTTCCTCCCACTCATATGCTTGCCCGAGGGCTTCAAGGTAAAGAATTCTTGGACGAGTGCCGCCATCTGAGTCAGTTGCTCCGCCGGGTTGGTGGATTGCAGCAGTTGTTCAACATGGCCCAATAAAGACTCCATCTGAATCATCCGGAGTAGGC
>JAAUSA010000133.1 GCA_012031975.1 Alkalinema sp. RU_4_3
GGCAGGATGAAGTCCAAATCCAGGTAGTCGGAGGTGCGATCGAGCAGGGCGTCGCGGACGCTGCCCCCCACGAGGCAGGCAGACTTGGGCAGCCACTCTAGGCTGAAGGGCCAAGTCTGCGGAGACAGGGGGGAAGCCAACATTAACTTGGGGTAGAGTTGTGGAACGGAGGAAATCAAAAGGTGTAAGGGGTGTATGCAGAATTTTTACGCCTGAGCTAGAGTATCAAACAAGGGGATACGTTCACGGGATATCTCCAGGGAATCTTTAGCTGTGGGAGCGAGACCACCATGTGTATTTGCATTAACTGCCATTATGTCGATGCTTGTAGCACCTACCATGCCGTGGAGCATCAGCACCAGCAGCCCCACCTGACCGATTCCCCGACCTTCGAGGCCAAGGAGCCGACCATCAATGTCAACATCCGCCAGGCTGGCGAGATCATCGAAATGGAATGGGACGTCGTGGGCTGCCTCAGCTTCACCCAAGAAATCGGCCGCTGGGCAAACCTCCGCCCCGGCGAACTTCTCCCAACTTAACAGATCCCCTCGCCTCGGCCCTTAACAGGGTAAATTCACGGATCTTTTTGTTTTTTCTGGGGAAATATTTATTAAATTCTTTGAAGTTGGGCATAGTGAATGCAGACTCGTCTACCTAGCGATCTCCAGCATTTCGCACTTACCCTATGCTCAGAAAAAATCTGTTTGAAGTTCAGCGTTTATCCACTGCGGCCCTACTGGCTGGTTCGGTCCTAATTTTGGGCCAGACAACCGCTGCCGCTCGGATTTACAATCTCAAGTCAGGGGAACAGGTCAATACGGCGCCAGCGACCAAGCCCATGGAGAAGCCCGTCGTAAAACCTGCGGCCGCGCCTGCCCCCAAGGCCCCGGAAAAGGCCTCCGAAAAGCCTGTCGTGAAGGACCCGGAGCCTCGCCCTGCCCGCGACTATTTCAATGATGGTGAAAAAGCGGCCAGTAAAGGAGACTACCGAGGGGCCGTGGCCGACTACACCAGTGCCCTGGCCCAGGATCCGAAATATCAGTCCGCCTACCTCGGTCGCGGCATCGCCCTAGCTAAACTCGGCGATCGCACCGGCGCCCTGGCCGACTTCAACATGGCCATCGCCCTCGATCCCAAAAACGCCCAGGCCTACGCCCATCGCGGCAACGTCCAGGCAATCCTCGGCAATGGCAACGCGGCCCTGGCCGACATGAACCAGGCCCTAGCCTTGGATCCCAAACTGGCCGATGTGCTGGTCAACCGGGCCTACGTCCGATCGCAAATGGGCAACAATGCCCAGGCCATGGCGGACATCACCCAATCCCTGAAAATCCAGCCCCGATCGGCGGCAGCTTTCTTGAATCGGGGCTATCTCAGAGCGACCGAGCGCGATCTGCAAAGTGCCCTGGTGGATGTGAACCAGGCGATCGCCTCCAATCCGAAATATGCCGAGGCCTACCTGAACCGAGGCGTGATCCAGTTTGCCCTCAAGCGGCCCGAGGAGGCGATCAAGGACTTTTCGGAGGCGATCGCCCTGAAGCCCGACTATGCCGAGGCCTATTTCAACCGGGCCATTCTGCTATCCGAGCGGGGCAACACCGTGGAAGCCAGTGCCGACCTGGACGAAGTGGTGCGGATTGACCCCGACAACGCCGAGGGTTTTTTGCGGCGCGGGCAGCTATTGGCGAGACTGGGCGATCGTGCGCTGGCCATCCGCGACTATGATCAATCCCTAACACTCAAGCCCGGTCAAGCCGAGGCCTACCAACTGCGCGCCGATGTGCGGATGGAGTTGCAGGACTATCAGGGGGCAATTTTGGACTATGACCAGGCGCTGGCTATAGCGCCCAATCTGGGTCTGGCCTATCGCGGTCGCGGTGTCGCCAAGTCTAAGATTGGGGATGCTGGGGGTGCCGCGTCAGATTTCTCCCAGGCCTTGGGGGTGAACGGCGAAGATACCATGGCCTTCCAGATGCGGGGTCAGGCGCGTATGGCGTTGCGGGATACAAAAGGGGCCTTGGACGACTTTAGTCAAGCGCTGCGGATCGATCCTCGCAATGCCGATGCCTTCCTCCACCGGGGCCGTATCTATCGCAACCTCGGCCAAAAGGGTCTGGCCCAAACCGATTTGCAGCAGGCTTCTAACCTCTACCTCCAGCAGAACCAAGGGGAAGGCTATCGCAATGCCCTCCAGGAAATGCGCCGCCTGTAGGGGTTTGGTATAAAACAAAAGGGTCACCCGTCAACGGGTGACCCTTTTGTTTTTTTCAGCCCTAAACCTTGGCGATCGTCTTATTGACTATCTCGGCAAACTCCGCCTCCGGTGGCTTTCCCATCGTTTCTAGATCATGGGTAATCAACCTGGCACTACGACGGCCCGTGAAGTAGTTCCAGATCCATTGGACCGTCACCACTAGACGGTTACCGCCCTCGACCAGGAAGAAGATATGCACCACCAACCAAGCGATCCAGGCAAAGAAGCCGGAGAACTTGATGAAGCCCAGATCCGCCACCGCCTCATGCTGGCCGACCACCGCCATGCTGCCGAGATCGAAGTATTTGAAGGCCGCCACTGCTTCGCCCCGCAGGCGCTTCTGAATCGACTCTGCCATGTAGGAGCCCTGCTGCATGGCCACCCCGGCTACCCCTGGCAGGGCTTATCGCCCTGGTGGGCATAGTGGGCCAGATCGCCCATCACAAAAACGTCAGGGTAGTTGGGCACGCTCAGGTCTTCGTTGACCATCACCCGACCGACGCGATCGAGTTCCGCCCCCGTCGCCTCCGCCACCACCTTACCCAGGGCCGAGGCCTTGACGCCTGCAGCCCAGAGCACGGTCTTGGCGGGTAGTTCGATGGTCTCTTCATTCAGGATGAAGGTCACACCCGCCTCGGTGATGTTGGTGACGCGGGCCTTGGTTTTGACCGAGACGCCGAGGCGATTGAGGCCGCCTTCGGCTTTTTCGGAGAGTTCGGGCTTGAAGGGAGGGAGGACGCGATCGAGGCCTTCGAGCAGGATCACCTGGGCTGACCGGGGATCGATGCTGCTGAAGTCATCCTTCATGATCTGGTAGGCCAGTTCGGCGATGGCACCCGCCAGTTCGACGCCCGTGGGACCCGC
Source organism: Alkalinema sp. RU_4_3 (assembly GCA_012031975.1). Taxonomy (GTDB): domain Bacteria; phylum Cyanobacteriota; class Cyanobacteriia; order Leptolyngbyales; family Leptolyngbyaceae; genus JAAUSA01. Next base: position 3,119 of record JAAUSA010000133.1, read on the forward strand.
GCCCACGACCACGAAGGTCAGGTAGGCCTGGCGTCGAGCCGGATCGGTTTCGCGCTCCGCTGCTTCAAAGGCAGAGAAGATCCGGCGCCGCATTTCTAGGGCGTCTTCTACGGTTTTCAGGCCCGGTGCGACAGTCTGCCACTGGTCGTTGCCGAAGTAGTGATGGCTCACCCCTGTGGCCACAATCAAGCTGTCATACTCTAGCGCTTGACTTTTGAGCATCACCTGCTTGGTTTCGGGGTTAATGCCCACCGCCTCATCCATCAAGACTTTGACGTTTTTGTTTTCCCTAAGGATGCCGCGCAGGGGGGAGGAGATCTGGCTGGGCGATAGGCCTCCGGTGGCCACCTGGTACAGCAGAGGCTGGAACAGATGGAAGTTGCGCTTGTCGATTAAGGTCACATCCACCGGAGCATCACCCAGATTACGGGCAGCATAGAGTCCGGCGAAGCCGCCGCCAATGATGACGACACGGTGGCGGGGCTGATGGGCGGTTGCGTTGACCATGGGTAATTGTCAGGAGATAGGGGTGAATTTAATAAAGTAGACTCAGAAGGTCACCGAAGTTTAGATAACTTTACCTATGATTTGTTTCTATAGGTATACATAGTGTAAACAGATGAACCCCGGTAGTGAGTAGGTGCTTCATCGGAAATTCAACGGAATGTAAAAGTTCTACCCTGGGAGATAGGCCGAAGGGTGGGTTTTTAAAAGCAATCGGGTCATCGCCTAAGTTTCCAAGCGATCGACCCGATTCTACTGCGCACCTTGGAAAACTAGGGTTTCTTTTTCTTTTTCTTCTGAAAGACTTCCGCCAGACTTTCGCGGGCATTGGACACCAAGGCATTCAACACATTGGGGATATTGGCCACGGGCTGCTCGGCCAGCTTGATCGGATCATCTTTGATGTCCTTCGAACGATAGCCATACTCCAGATTCGACTTGTTGCGTTTGAGGACAGGGTAGATCCGGAAGGCGCCCTGGAGGAGGGATTCTTCGTTGGCGAAAATTGCCTGGTTGACCTGGCTCGATCGCTTGACGGCGATCGCCCCGACCGGGAACCACTGCTTACTATTGCGGATGCGGACGTAGATCTCATATTCCGGTAGACCCTTGTCCTTCATCTGGTCATACTCTTTGGCGGCCATCTCGCGCTTTTTCGTGGCTTCGGTCACCACTTTGGGCGGGGTAGTCTTGGTTTTGCCGAAGCCTGAAGGTTGAGTCATGGTGGAATTTATGAAAACAGGTTTTACAAAAGTTTAACAGTTTCGGGGGCTCGGCTGCATCCCCAGGCAGGAGTTTGCCGATGGCCCCCATCTTGATATGCTGGAGTTCTTAGAATAATAAAGTTTGACTAAAAACTATGTCCGCCACTCTGGATAAGACCATTACCGCTTTTCCCCTTGCGGCTGTCGTGGGGCAGGAAGCCATTAAACTCGCGCTTTTACTTTGTGCCGTGGACCCAGGTTTGGGAGGGGTGGTGATTTCTGGGCGGCGCGGTACGGCCAAGTCCGTGATGGCGCGGGCGATCCATGCGCTATTGCCGCCGATCGAGGTCGTCCCCGGCACCATGGCCAATTGCGATCCGGACCTGCCCAGTGACTGGGACAATATGACCGCTGAGGCCTATCTAAACCCCGAGGACGCGCCCAGGGCCGTGGTGCCTGCGCCCTTTGTGCAGATCCCGCTGAACGTGACGGAGGATCGCTTGATCGGCTCCGTGGATGTGAGTCAGTCGATCCGGCTGGGTAAGACGGTGTTTCAACCGGGGTTGCTAGCGGAGGCCCACCGAGGGGTGCTCTACGTTGATGAAATCAATCTTCTGGACGACCAGGCTTCAAACCTGCTGCTCAGTGCCCTGACCGATGGCCGCAACATCATCGAGCGCGAGGGGATCAGCGTCCAACATCCCTGCAAACCCCTGATGATCGCCACCTACAACCCTGAAGAAGGGGGGCTGCGGGAACATCTGCTCGATCGCATTGCGATCGCCCTCTCCGCCGACATGGTCCTGGGCCTCGACCAGCGGGTGGATGCGGTGGCCCAGGTGACGGCCTATGCCAATGGTGCCCAGGATTTTCTGGACCAATATGAAGAGGACATTGATGGGCTGAAGACCCAAATTATTCTGGCGCGGGAATGGCTGAAGGAAGTGACGATCAGCCGCGATCAGATCGCCTACTTGGTGAACGAAGCCGTGCGAGGCGTTGTCCAGGGCCACCGGGCAGAGTTGTTTGCGATCCGCGTGGCCAAGGCCCATGCGGCCCTAGAAGGCCGGAGTTCCGTCACCGCCGACGATTTGCGTAAGGCCGTGGAGCTGGTGATCGTGCCCCGTGCGACGGTGATCCAAACGCCCCCGCCGGATCAGCCACCGCCACCGCCGCCACCACCGCCTCAAAACCAGGACGACCAGGATGAGTCAGACCAGGAGCAGGACGAGAAGGAGGACGAGAAAGAAGAGCAGGACGAGCAGCAGGAGCAGCAGCAGCCGGATATTCCCGAGGAGTTCATCTTCGATCCGGAAGGCGTGATCATGGATGACTCCGTGATGTACTTCGCCCAGCAGTCGAGCAAGCAGGGTAAGTCCGGGCGGCGATCGATCATCTTCACCGACGATCGCGGTCGCTACATCAAGCCCATACTCCCTCGGGGCAAGGTGCGCCGGATCGCCGTGGATGCCACCCTCCGCACCGCTGCGCCCTATCAAAAGGGACGCCGCAACCGGGCCGGGGAAGCCGCCTTCACCGAAGATGGCCGTCGGCGGGTGTTCGTCGAACAGAGCGACATTCGAGCAAAACGTCTGGCCCGCCGGGCCGGAGCTCTGATTATCTTCCTCGTGGATGCCTCCGGCTCCATGGCCCTGAATCGAATGAACTCCGCCAAAGGTGCCGTTTTGCGTCTCCTCACCGAGGCCTACCAAAACCGCGACCAGGTTGCCCTGATCCCCTTCCGGGGTGATTCAGCGGAGGTTTTACTGCCACCCACGCGATCGATCGAAGCGGCCCGTCGTCGGCTCGATCGCCTCCCCTGCGGCGGTGGATCGCCCCTGGCCCATGGTTTGATCCAGGCCGTCCGGGTGGGACTGAATGCGAAAACCACCGGGGAAGTCGGCCAGGTTGTGATCGTGGCGATCACCGATGGTCGGGGGAATGTGCCCTAGCCAAGTCCCTGGGTGAGCCGATTCCCGAAGGTGAGAAGCCCGATATCAAGGCGGAACTCCTGGAGATCGCGGGCAAGGTCCGGGCCACGGGCATGCAGCTGCTGGTGATCGACACCGAGAGCAAGTATGTCTCCACGGGGTTTGCCAAGGAAATCGCCAAGCAGGCGGGCGGCAAGTACTACCAACTGCCCAAGGCCACGGACAACGCGATCGCCGATGTGGCGAGGAATGCGATCAACGCGATGAACATCAAATAAACCGCTCTAAATTTGACGGGAGCACATAGAATAAGAGCCTCAATCGATCCAGAACCTATCGGGCGCGATCGTTGGGGCCATTTTTGCATACGCTCAGAGATATTTTGTTAGGTAAGTTCCATGGCCCGTCTTGCCACCACCATCGAAGCCATTCTTTACCTGAAAGCCCAGCCCCTCACCCTGGCCGAGATCGCTGAAACCGCCCTTTGCGATCGCGACGCCGCCGAGGAAGGCCTCCTCGAACTGATGGCTGACTATGCCCACCGCGACACGGCCCTAGAAGTGGTCCAGACCCCCGATGGCTATAGCCTGCAACTGCGCGAAACCTTCCAGACCCTCGTGCAGTCGATGATTCCCGCCGACATTGGCAAAGGTGCCCTCCGCACCCTCGCCGTCATCGCCCTCAAAGGCCCGATCGTCCAGTCCGAATTGATCAATCTGCGGGGCTCCACCGCCTACCAGCACGTACAGGATCTCGTCGAACAGGGCTTCGCCCGCAAACGTCGCCGGGCTGACGGCCGATCGCCCTGGCTCCAAGTCACCGACAAATTCCACCAGTATTTCCAACTGGACCAGCTACCCGGCAACCTCGATCAACTGCTCGGTTCGTCTTCCACCCAGAGTAAGGGCAAGGGGGCGATCGCCGAAATTGACGAAGCTGGGGCGCTAGGGGAAGCGGAACTGCTGGAGCCAGAGGTGTTTGACGAGGCCTTAATGGTGGACGAACCCCCAATCGCCCCGCCGCCGATCCTGGTGCCAGACGATCACCCCGATGCCCAGCTCGCACCCAGTCCGGAGAGCACCATCCTCTCGGACGAACTGCTGGAAATCGAGGAAGCCCAGCTCCCCCAGGGTGCCTAAAGGCACCATTTCTTCAGCCTTTCCCAAGAAACACAACACATATAGCGTGAGAATTGGGTACACTCAAGAAAGCATAACCCGTGTTTCCTCGCTGGATTTTTGTGGAACTTCCGGACGGGAGAGCTGCCAACTCTACAAATCCAAACAGTCCATGGCATTTAATCCTGAGAACGCAAATTTCCTCAATAGCGGCGAAACGACCACCGATGTCAACGCGCTCTTGAAGTATCTTCAGCATCAGTCCCCCGAGGTGCTCGAACGGGTCGCCCGATCGGTCAGCGCCGAGGTCAAGCAAATCATTTCCCACAACGTCCAGGGCCTCGTCGGCGTCCTGCCGCCCGACGGCTTCCACGTCAAAATCAGCACCGATCGCGAGAACCTCGCCGGGATGCTGGCCTCCGCCATGCTAACGGGCTACTTCCTGCGCCAGATGGAACAGCGCATGGAACTCGACGACTCTATTGCCAGCAGTTTCTCCCTTTCGGACGATTAGGCTTAACGGCTCTTGCCGATCGGATAGTTACCGGGTTTGACCTGGAGCGTGGTGCTGTTGCCATTGCGCTTGACCACGATCGTCAGGGGTTCGCCCACCTTACTGTCATCCAGCTTGTTTTGGATATCGGCGCTGTTTTTGATCGGCGTCCCGCCCACCGATTCAATCACATCCCCGGCCTTCATGCCCCCCTGGTCCGCTGGAGACCCCTGGCCGACCCGCGCCACCAGCACACCCTGGTCCTGGTCCACCTGGAAGCCTGCCTTGGGTTGACTGTTGATCTGGTCCCGCAGTTTTGCATTGAGTTCCACCATTTGGATGCCGAGGAAGGCATGGTTCGCCTTGCCACTGTCAAACAACTGGTCCGAAATCCGCCGCGCCGTCGAAATCGGAATCGCAAACCCCAGGCCCTGGGCATTGGCCCGAATCGCGGTATTAATGCCGATCACCTCTCCGCGATCGTTGAGCAACGGCCCCCCCGAATTGCCCGGATTGATCGCCGCATCCGTCTGGATGAAGTTGACCCGCTTGTCATTGATGCCGACTTCGCGGCTAGACCTGCCCGTGGCACTAATAATTCCCGCTGTGACCGTATTGTCCAGGCCCAGGGGATTGCCGATGGCGATCGCCCATTGTCCTGGGATGAGACCTTCCGAATCCCCAAAGGTGACCGCTGGCAGTTTGTCGGCCTGAATTTTGATCGCCGCCACATCCGTCACTGGATCGAGACCCATGACCTTGCCTTTAAAGCTGCGACCATCCTTGAGCACCACTTCGACCTCATCGGCATCGGCCACCACATGGGCATTGGTCAGCAGCTTGCCATCGCTGGTGATGATGAAGCCAGAGCCGGTGCCGCGCTCCACCCGCTCTTCTCCCCCCTGGGCACCATCAAAAAACTGCCGTAGGGCCTCGGGCACATCGCTTTCCACCACCTTGACTGCATTGATCCGCACCACCGAAGGCCCCACTTTCTCTACAGCCTCTGCGATAAAGTTGGCCGTATTGGGCATCTTAGAGACAGCCACGGGCGATGAATTGGGCGCTGGCGATTTTTCCGATGGGGGGGCTTGCGATTGACTGGGCAGTTCAGGGATTTGGCGTCTAAGATTGGAGCAGGATACCAAGCTGCCAGAGATCAATACCAAACTCACTATACTGAGAGACCGCCGCGATCGCAGTTTAGACAAAGACATACATTCAAGCTCCATACGCCTTTCTACCTTACTGCAAATTTTCTGCCATGACTTGGTAAAAAGTAGCTCTCTATACCTAAAACATTGCCCTCGAAGGGTCTTAACTTGTGTTAAGACACCCCGTCGTTTCCTTGCAATTTCCCTTTATAGTTAAGAGCGGCAGGCCAGGAGCCTTGAATTGTGGTGTCGAGAGAAACCTACTACGATACGGACCCCGGTAGCGATCGGCTCTACGCTGAGATCGCTGACCGCATGCGTCAGTCCTTGGATATTAAAGAAACCCTCCAGACGACGGTGGAGGAAGTGCGATCGCTGTTAAAGGCCGATCGGGTGTTTGTGATTTGGATACGCTCGGATGGATCGGGCGAGATCTGTGCTGAGTCCGTGGACCCGAGCCAAACGTCAGCCTTAGGCATGGTGTTTGATCCCACCGCTACGGAGAAGAGCCGCCGTGATTTTGTCAATCAGCCCCTGCGCGTGGAGGAGGATGTGACGCGGATGCCCAATCGCCATCCAGAACTGATTGCCTTCCACAATTACCTTAACGTCAAGGCCACCCTGGCAATGATTCTGGGGCGGCCCAGCCAGCCCTATGCGCTGCTTGTGGCCCACCAATGTCAAACCCCTCGCCCCTGGCTGGCGGAGGAAGTCGCCTTGGTCGAGCGCCTAGCACCCCAGATGGACTCGGCCATCCAGCAGGCTGAAATGTATCAGCGGTTGGAAGATACGATCCAATCCCGCACCGCCGAACTCAGTCGCAGCATGGAGCAGCTAATCGAAATCAATCAACTCAAGGACCACATGCTCCATGCCCTCACCCATGATTTGCAAACCCCCCTCCTCGGCAGCATCATGTTCCTGCGTCCCCTGCTCAAAACAGAGGCTGAATCCATTACCCTGCCCCGCCCGATCGTCGCCCGCCTGCTGGAGAGCCAGGAGCGATCGCTCTCACTCCTGCAATCGCTTCTCCAAATCGAAACCCCTACAAACCCACCCACCCGCCTCCAGCCCATCTATTGCAAACGGCTGGTAGAAATCACACTGGAGAGTATCAAGTTGGCCATTAACGAGGCCCAGGCCCAGGTGCAGCTATCGGTGGGGGATCGACTGCCCAAGGTCCAGGGCGATCTGGCCCAACTCCAGAAAGTACTAGAAGCTCTCTTGCTCAACGTCTTGACCCATAACGAGCCTGGACGCCAAATCATCATTGATGCCGAACTCACCTCCGAAACCCACCCCCAATTGCGTCTCTCGGTGCGTGACAATGGCCAGGGTTTACAGCCTGAACAGATTCACCAGTTATTCGATCGCCCCTACCTGCGCAGTAAGCATGAGGTGCGCCGCACGGGCATGGGCATGGGCCTGTATTTGAGTGCCCAGATCATCAAGGCCCATGGGGGGCAAATGGGTGTGGAGTCGCAGCCCGGACTGGGTTCGACCTTTTGGTTCACCCTACCCCTAAGTCCCTCGGATTAATCTGGGCAGTTTGCCAATCGCCCCCAAAGCAGTCCTGGGCAGCCTGACCTAGGACTGTAATGACCCGATCGCCCGATCGCCAATCCTCCGGCACCTGAGGTAGCTGCTGCGCCCCAAACACCTGCTGGTATAGGCCTCGATCGGGGTTTAACCGGATCGACCCATGCTGCAAGATCGCCCCCTCTCGCCGCAGCTGCGCCGACCCAATCAATTTGCTGCCATCGGGCAACACCAGGTCCGCCGCCGTCGCTGTCCCAAAGCAATCCGGCTGGTGGATATAGCCCCGCCCCCCAGACCCATAGCGCAACTCCACCCCCAGGCGCCCAAACCCCTCGATTAGGAATTGACAGATCTGCTCGTAGCTCTCCCGGCGCCCAGGGGCTAGCTCTGACGTCACCACCATATAGGTCAAGTCCCCCTGGTGGAGCACGCCCCGCCCGCCCGTGGGCCGCCGCACGATCGGCAATTTCTCCCCCTGCCAGGTCACCCGGTTCCACTGCTCTGGATAGTCCCGCTGATGGTACCCCAAGCTGAGCGTCGGCCTAGGCCATCGGTAAAACCGCAGCATCGAGGGGCGATCGCCTTTAATATGGGCATCCAGTAGGGCGTTGTCGATGGCCATCTGGGTCTGGCCATCGGCGATCACCTCTGTGATTAGCTGCCAAGGCTTCATGGTGTCAATCCAGCTCAAAGCGTTAGCCATGGTGCATTTTAGGGCTTAATAGAGAGCAGTGCCTGCCTTGAGATCGCCGCCCTCTTTGTCCTGTCTCCCCGTAAATCAGCATGTCGCAAGTCCACCAGGTCGCCAAGAAGATTTCCGCCATCATCTGTACCCACAATCGCGATCGCTACCTAGGTCTTGCCATTGATAGTCTCCTGGCCCAGACCCTGGCGCCGGAGTCCTTTGAAATCATTGTGATCGATAATGCCTCCACGGACCAAACGCGATCGGTGGTGGAAGCTCGCCAGGCCTCAGGACAGGTCCGCTACATCTACGAATCCACCCTCGGTCTGTCTACCGCCCGCAACACGGGCGCCCAGGCCGCCGTGGCCCCTATTTTGGCCTACCTGGACGACGATGCAGTGGCCACGCCGGAATGGCTCTCTGAGCTGTTGGTCGCCTATGAGCAAGACGATCGCCTGGCGATCGCTGGGGGTAAGGTGACGCTGATCTGGACCGATGGCATGATCTCACCGGCATGGCTGTCGGGGGAACTGGCGGGGAACCTGGGGGCCTATGATCTGGGGGATAGGGAACGATCGATCACCGTCCCCGGCCAAACCCCTCGCGGACTCAATTACTCCATCCGCCAAGCATTCCTCCAGGAAGTCGGCGGCTTCGACCCCAATCTCGGCCGCGTCGGCACCAACCTCCTCTCCAATGAGGAACTCCACATGACCGCCCTGGCCCTGGGCAACCAATGGAACGTGGCCTACCTCCCCAAGGCCCTAGTCGCCCACCATGTTGCCCCAGAACGAGTGAATCGTTCCTGGTTCCTCCAGCGCGGCTGGTGGCAGGGCATCAGCGAATGCTACCGCGAGGAAATCGCCGGGGAATCGGGCTGGGGCCAGTTCCCTCGGGGGTTAGAACGCCTGGTGCGGGGCCTGTACAAATCGGTGAAGTTTATCCGCCAGCCCGAGACTTGCTTTGAAAATCTGGTCTATACCTATGGCCAGTTGGCTTACCTGCAAAAAGCGGTTCAGTCTGCAATCGGACCTAAATCTAGCTAAATCTTTAATTATTAATAGAATAATATTCATTTCCAGGGATTTGCTTGAGAAAAGCGAGTTATGCGTTTAGATTGCAAGAACAACCCCAAGTCTGACCCCAACTGTCAGAATTGGGGCGTTTTGGTTTTTGTTATTTAAGCTCGGGCAATCTAAGCCCATGCCTCCTGAAATCGTTGAATAACATCTCGGCCTACCCTATGACTGCTACGCAATCGTTTCCTGTCAGCTCTACCCAGGATTTGCTGTCGGTGCGCCACCTGGTGCAGGCAGCCTACAACCATGGGGCCACCGCACTTTATATGCAGATTGGCCGATCGCCCTTCTATCGGCTCTACGGCAAGCCCGTGCCCCAGGAGCAGTACCCGGTGGTGACGCCGGAGGTGTTTGGGCGCTATATTCAGGAGCTGATGCGGCCAGAGCAGATTCAGGCCTACCAGCAGAGTCAGAAATTTGATGGGGATATTGAGCTGGCGGGGGTAGGCCGAGCCAGGCTGGTCTGCGGGCCGACCAGTCAGGGCGTGCAATCGATTAGTCTGACGGCCTGGACCCTGGAGGTGAGTGGCCACGATCGCTACCAATCCGTCCGGCGCCTAGTCCAGGATGCCTACGACCAGGGGGCCTCGGACATCCATCTCCAGGTGGGAGAGCTGCCCCGCTTCCGGATTCAAGGGGTGATGCAGCGCCAGGAGAGCTATGGCGTCCTGGCGCCGCAGATTTTTGAGGCCCTGCTACATGAGATTTTGACCGAAGACCAGCTCCATCAGTTCAAGACGCGCTATGAGTTGGATACGGCGATCTATTACCCAGAGCTGGTGCGCTGTCGGGTCAACTGTGCCCAGTCCATGACCGGGGGCGTCATGGTGCTACGGCTGATTTCCCTGAAGGTGCCGACCCTGGAGTCCCTGGGGCTGCCGACGGTGCTGACGGATCTGGCCCAATGTCACCAGGGCTTGATTCTGGTGACGGGGTCGGTGAATACGGGCAAATCCACGACCCTCGCCGCGATGATTCGCCATATCAATGACAGTAGCTCCCGCAAGATTGTGACGATCGAGGATCCCGTGGAATATGTCCATACCTCGAACCAGTCCTTGATTACCCAGCGGGAGGTCGGTCTCCATACCCATGAGTTCAAGGAAGCCCTGCGGGCAGCCCTGCGGCAGGATCCCGATGTGATCTTGATTGGGGAGATGCGCGATCGCGAGACCGTCGATACGGCGATCCGCGCCGCGCTGACGGGCCACCTGGTGCTGGGGACGCTCCATACCAAGGGTGCGGTCAATGCGGTCAAGCGGATTTTGAACTTCTACACCCCCGAGGAACAGGAAACCGTGCGGTTTCAAATTGTCGAGGCCCTGCGGGCGGTGATTTCCCAGGCCCTGGTGCCGACTGTGCGGGGTGGGCGGACGGCGGCGTTGGAAATTATGCAGAATACAGATGCGATTCGGGACTATTTGCAAAAGGGCTCGATCGAAGAGATTCACCAGCTTATGGAAGAGGGCCAAGACGGTTCCCAAACCCTGAATCAGGCGCTGTTTGACCTATGTGATCAGGGGATTGTCGAGCAGGAATCAGCCATTGGATCGGCCTTCCACCCCGACGATCTGGGCTACATGCTGAAGAATGTGACGCGGCGATCGAGTCGATCGGGTCTCCAGACCAAGGACTATCTGCGCCAGGTGCCCCGCTAGAACCTGTGGGTCAAACGACAAATCTTAAGGTTTCCTATTGTTTCGAAACCTTGTGCGTGGGTCTCAGCTTAAGGCGGGAAATACCCTCAGTGTAGGGACTTAAGCCAGTTGTGTTCGAGAAGACTTCCTAGACTTTCTAGGCAGGGGAAGTTCACCGACTTGAGTGAGAATCGATTCAAACAAAT